>JAZLHS010000079.1:0-18604 GCA_045616885.1 Selenomonadaceae bacterium
CTGGGCGCCGATACCGACAATCTGCTGGTAAGCCAGCCGGATAACGGCGAGCAGGCCCTTGATATTGCCGAGGCACTCGTCCGCTCCGGAGCTATCGACATCATCGTCGTTGACTCTGTTGCTGCACTGGTACCGAAGGCCGAGATAGACGGCGAAATGGGCGACTCCCATGTGGGTCTCCATGCTCGTCTCATGAGTCAGGCTATGCGCAAGCTCACCAGCTTCATCGGCAAGTCCCGAACTGTCGCTATCTTCATCAATCAGATTCGTGAGAAGGTCGGCGTCATGTACGGCAGTCCGGAGGTCACTACCGGCGGTCGGGCACTGAAGTTCTACTCCTCTGTCCGTATCGACATCCGGAAGAAGGAGGCCATCACCGCCAGCGGTGAGACTATCGGCAATCACACCAAGGCCACTATCAAGAAGAACAAGGTTGCTCCCCCCTTCAAGGAGGCAAACTTTGATATTTACTACGGAGAAGGTGTGTCCCGTGAGGGTAGTCTGGTGGAGATTGCCGTTACCCTCGATATCGTCCAGAAGAGCGGCTCCTGGTACTCCTATGATGGCAACCGCCTCGGTCAGGGCATGGACAAGGTGCGCATGGTTCTGAAAGAGCAGCCGGAGCTGTACAAGGAACTGGAAGGAAAAATCCGGGAGAAGATGGATGAGGCTATCCGCCGGATTACCGATACCGGCGCTGCAGCGAAGCCAGAGGAAGGATTCACTGAGGAAGAATAAAACATAATAGAGGCTTTTGCATAATATCTGAAGGCTCCCCTTTAGGGGAGCTGGCGGCGTAGTCGGCTGAGGGGTAATTGATTAACGAATCGGTTAAATAACCCCTCCGGTCTCACTGCGCTCGGCCACCTCCCCTGAATGGGAGGCTTAGGTGGTTGTCTGTGCAAGGGTCTCTTTTTTATATAAGGAATAGTAGAGAAATATGCAGGGAAGAAAAAGTTTTGGCGCGAAGCCCAAGAAGTCAGCCACGGAATATATGGTAGACCTGCTGGCAAAGAAGGACTACAGCACCCGACAGCTGACGGAAAAGCTGCGGGCGAAGGGCTACAGCAGTGAGGAGACGGAAGCGGCTATTGATAAGGCGCTGGAATGGGGCTATCTTGACGACCTGAGAGTGGCGACGAATATCTGGCGGCTCAATTACGAGGGTCATCAGTATTCCGTAAGTCGGATACTGATGAAGCTTCGGGAGAAAGGATTTACCGCTGACATCATCAGCAAGATAAAGGCTGAGTACGATGATGAGGCGCTCATCGCTCGGGACATGGCGGTGGCGGAGTGGCTGGTACTGGCAAAGTTCGGCAGTCGCCTCTCTGCGGAGGCGGAATATGATAATCCTGCGGACGATGGGACAGCTGAGGAGCAGGAGGACAGCAAGAGAAAGCGCCTTGACTGGCAGACTGTAGCCGCATTTCTCTTTCGCCGGGGGTTCTCTGACAGAGTTTGCCGTCAGGTGGCAGGGGATTTGATGAAAAAAGACAGATAGAGGATTTTCCTCTGGATTAAAAGGGAAAAATCCGATATAATGTATACTTAATCTAATATCGAAATCTGTCAAAAGGGGAGGCAGCAACACTTGAAAAACGAAAATATTCTGGTCCTCGATTTCGGAGGCCAGTACAATCAGCTTATTGCCCGCCGTGTCCGTGAAAGTCATGTATACTGCGAGGTTCATCCCTATACTTTGAGCATTGAGAAGATTAAGGAAATGGCGCCGAAGGGCATCATCTTCACCGGCGGCCCCAACAGCGTCTACGGCGAGGGTGCGGCACTCTGCCAGCCGGAGATTTTTGAGCTGGGGGTACCTATTCTCGGTATCTGCTACGGCAGTCAGCTGTTGGCGCACATGCTGGGCGGCAAGGTAGCCACTGCACCGGTCAGCGAATACGGCAAGACTGAGGTGGAGATTGTAAAGAAGGACTCTCCGCTGTTTAAGGATGTTAAGGACAAGACTATCTGCTGGATGAGCCATACGGATTATATCGCCGAGGCTCCGGCAGGCTTTACTGTCACCGCACAGACTCCTGTCTGCCCGGTGGCTGCTATGGAGGATGCTTCCCGCGGTCTTTATGCCGTGCAGTTCCATCCGGAGGTAATGCACACCGAGGAAGGCACCAAGATGCTGCAGGGCTTCGTCTATGGCGTCTGCGGCTGCAAGGGCGACTGGCAGATGACTTCATTCGTAGATGAGACCATTGCTCAGCTGAAGGAAAAAATCGGTGACGGCAAGGTGCTGTGTGCACTGTCCGGCGGTGTTGACTCCTCTGTTGCTGCCGTCCTGCTTTCCAAGGCTGTAGGCAAGCAGCTCACCTGCGTATTCGTTGACCACGGTCTCCTCCGCAAGAACGAGGGCGACGAGGTTGACTCTGTTTTCGGACCGGAAGGACCCTATGACCTGAACTTTGTCCATGTTGATGCCAGCGAGCGCTTCTATGAGAAGCTGAAGGGCGTAACTGACCCGGAGACGAAGCGCAAGATTATCGGCGAAGAATTCATCCGTGTATTTGAGGCAGAGGCCAAGAAGATTGGCAAGGTAGACTTCCTCGTACAGGGTACCATCTATCCGGATGTCATCGAGAGCGGTCTGGGCAAGTCCGCTGTCATCAAGTCCCACCACAATGTAGGCGGTCTGCCTGACTATGTGGACTTCAAGGAAATCGTAGAGCCGCTCCGCCTGCTCTTTAAGGATGAGGTTCGTGAGGTTGGCCGTACTCTCGGCATCCCCGAATATCTCGTCCGCCGTCAGCCGTTCCCGGGACCGGGTCTCGGCATCCGCATCATCGGCGAGGTAACTCCTGAGAAGATTAAGATTGTTCAGGACGCTGACTGGATTTACCGTGAAGAGGTTGCCAAGGCCGGTGCCGACAAGGATCTTGGTCAGTATTTTGCAGCTCTCACCAATATGCGCTCCGTAGGCGTTATGGGCGACGGCCGTACCTACGACTATGCTATCGCTCTGCGTGCTGTAATGACCAGCGACTTCATGACCGCTGAAAGTGCCAAGCTGCCATGGGAAGTCCTCTCCATCTGCGCCAGCCGCATTGTCAATGAGGTCAAGGGCGTAAACCGCGTGCTGTATGACTGCACCGGCAAGCCGCCTGCGACGATTGAATTCGAATAATAAATAAAACACCGATGAACACCGTAGATAGCGCGTTTGTCGGTGTTTTGCTTTTCATTTGATACGATGTTGATGATATTTTCCCTCTGGGTCTGTAGAGGTTGCAGCCTGTTTGCAATGTGGCCCTAATGACACACAAAAAGAGGCAGTTACTGGCTTTTTGTGGTATAATAAACAAAAAACTTTGGTGATGATGACCAGTGCCGGCGTTGTCAATGTTTTTTGGTATTATAGTAAGGATGCAGAGCGAGCGCGGAGGGAAACATCATAAAGCGCATATTCATGCTCTGTACGGAGAATATGAAATCGTAATAGCACTCGATGGTGAGATATTGGAAGGTGATTTTCCTGCAAAGCAGCTAAAAATGCTTGAAGGATGGATGGCAATTCATGAGGATGAATTAGCGGCCAATTGGAGAATGCTTTCAGATGGTGATGGTTATTTCAAGATTGACCCTTTGAGATAAGGAGGGGATCATTATGCTTAGACCGACATCTGTTGCTGTTGTTCCGATGGATGATTATATTATCGATGTAAAATTTGATAATGGCGAAGAGAAAAAGTTTGATGTAAAGCCTTACATCAAAGGGGAATGGTATGGACATTTAAGGGATTTGGCTTATTTCAAATCCGTGTCCACTGATGGATATACTGTAATTTGGCCGGATGGGCAGGATATTTGCCCCGATGAATTATACGAGTTAAGCTATACATGATGCCCAAAGGAAAATGATAGGATTGTATAATGATTTTGATACTATTTTGATACTAAAAAATTGTATAAACACCGAAAATAGGTGTAAAATAAGCAATAACTTAATTTAGAAATACTGATATCATGGGCTTTGTAGACATTGGGATTTTTGGAGCAATTGAATTCGAATAAATCTGATAAGTAAATCCCCTGCCATTCCGAACGGAGCGGCAGGGGATGTTTGCTTTTGGGAAAATTTTATATCAGTGAAAAGTGAACAGCATATTGCGTATAGAGAACAGTGACATCCGGCACAGCGGGTTGCATAGAGCGTGCATAGAGCGTCGTCGGGCAGACTTTTCATGAATTGGCAAAAGCAAGGGAAAAGCAAGATTTAGGATGGGAAATATGTGATATTATACAAGCGGAGGTGAATGCCGTGAGTGACAGTAAATTGCCAAACAGCAAGATTGATATATATGCCCATGAGACAACAGAAAGGCTGCTGGCGGATTTCCGGGCAGCGGCTGGCGGGCTGAGCAGCCGACAGGCAGACGAGAACAGACTGCGGTATGGGGACAACAATCTTCTGGACAACAGAGCCGACTCTGTTATGTACAGACTGCGGCGGGCATTCGTCAATCCCTTTTCAATAATTCTCCTAGTGCTGGCGGTTATTTCCTGCGGCACGGAGCTTTTCCTGAAGGCAGCAGGACAGGCGGACCTGTCCACCTCGATAATTATCGCCTGTATGCTGGTGCTGAGCGGGACGGTGCGTTTCATTCAGGAGCTGCGGGCGAAGGCTGTGTCGGATAAGCTCCTGAGCATGGTGAAGTCAGAAAATCTGGTGAAGCGGGACGGTGAGTGGAGAATAATTCCCTCAGAGGAAATCGTAGTAGGGGACACCGTTGCCCTGCGGGCGGGAGACAGGGTGCCGGCAGAAATGCGGCTGATTAAGACGAGTGACTTGTTTGTTTCCCAGTCGATGCTCACCGGAGAAAGTGCCATTCTGGAAAAGAATACGGAGCCGCTTGTCCAGCAAAATGTTTACTCGTATTCGGACTACAAAAATATTGCCTTTACAGGGTCGGCGGTCATCGGCGGTACCGGTGAAGGTGTGGTAATTGCTGTCGGCCGGGATACTGTCTTCGGGGCCATAAAGGAGAAGACGAGCAGCAGTAAGAGCGGATTTGATAAGGGGGCAGCCTCGATTGCCGGAGTGCTTGTCAGGTATATGTGCGTCCTTGTCCCTATAGTGTTCTTGGCGACCGGCATTACCAAAGGCGACTGGGGAACCTCTATCCTTTTTGCCCTGTCGGTAGGGGTGGGACTTACGCCGGAGCTGCTGCCGATGGTAGTAAATGCCTGTCTGGCTAAGGGAGCCACGGCTATGAGCCGGAAGCAGACAATAGTGAAAAATCTGGGAGCCATGCAGGGCTTTGGCAGCATGGACCTGCTTTGTGTTGACAAAACCGGCACCCTGACCGGAGACAAAATCCTTCTGGAATACTACATGGATATCTTCGGGAATGAGTGCAACCGGACACTTGAGGTGGCGTATCTGAACAGTGCCTTTCACAGCGGGGTGAAGAATCACTTGGATGAGGCGGTTCTCAGGGCAGAGGAAATGCCGGGGCGGGAAGAATACTTTGAAACGCTCCTGACCGAAAGCCGAAAGCTGGATGAAATTCCCTTTGACTACGACCGGAAGATGGTCTCGGTGCTGGTGGAAAATCCTGCCGGGAAAACGGTGCTGGTAAAGGGGAATATCAGCGAAGTGACGGCTCGCTGTGACAGAATAGAGTATAAAGGCAATGTCCTGCCCATTGAAGGGGACAAGTCTGGGAGTGTACAGCAGATTGTTGAGGACATGCTGGACGACGGCATGAAGGTTTTGGCGGTGGCTTACAAGCCCTTTGATAAGGAACAGCTGGAGAAGAGTGATGAAAGCGGGCTTATACTGCTTGGCTATCTTGCCTTCTTCGATGCGCCCAAGGAGAGTGCCGCAAGTGCCCTGCAGAAGCTGGCGAAGCTGAATGTCAGCACGAAGGTAATGACCGGTGACGAGGACAAGGTGGCGGTATCTATCTGCCGGCGGCTGGGGCTGGACACGAAGAACCGCCTCACCGGCAGTGCGTTTGAGCGGCTGACGGAAGAAGAACAGATTCTGGCGGTAGAGGACTGCACGGTCTTTTCGGAGCTGACACCGCGGCAGAAATCCCACATTGTAAGGCTCCTGCGGGAGAACGGTCACGCTGTGGGCTTTCTGGGGGACGGCATGAATGACCTGCCGGCCATAGTGGAGGCAGACGTAGGCATTTCCGTAGATCAAGCCTCCGATGTAGTGAAGGAGGCCTCGGATGTAATCCTGCTGAAGAAGGACTTAAATGTTCTTGAAGCGGGGATTCTGGAGGGCCGCAAGGCATTTGCCAATACGAGGAAGTATATCAAGATTACGGCTTCCTCTAATTTCGGCAACATCCTGTCAATCGTGGCGGCGGGAATATTCCTGCCATTTCTGCCGATGACATCCCTGCAACTGCTGCTTTTGAATCTGCTGTATGATTTGCTCTGCTTGATTCTGCCTTGGGACAATGTAGACGAGGACAGCTATTCCATTCCGCAGGAGTGGTCGGGTAAAAATCTTGGCCGGTTTATGCGGCACTTTGGCCCGCTAAGCTCGGTGTTCGACCTGCTCACCTTTGCCTTTTTGTATTTCATCCTGTGTCCGGAGCTCAGCGGCGGTGACAGCAGCACCTTTGTCGCGCTGTTCCAGACGGGCTGGTTTTTGGAGTCAATGTGGACGCAGGTGCTGATACTTCATCTGCTCCGCACCAGAAAGCTTCCTTTTGCAGAGAGCCGGCCGGCGGCTTCGGTGATTATAGTCACGGTGCTGGGGGTTATTCTCTTTACGATGCTTTCCTTTACAGGAGCCGGAGCGATGTTCGGGCTGGCGGGGCTTTCCCTGAAGTATGCAGGTTTCCTGATTGTCACAGTGCTGGGCTATATGCTGCTGGTTTCTGTGGTGAAGATTCATTATGTGAGAAAGTATCACGAACTAACTTAGAAGGGAGGTCATTTATATGAAAAAGAATATCGAATACGCAAGTATAAATGCCTCCCTGCTTCACTGGCTGACAGGTCAGCTGAAGGCAGCTCCGGAGGAACTGCCCGGAGCAAAGGAACTGCAGGGGGGACTGACAGAGCTAGAGAATGGTCTCTGCAGCTCTCTGATACTGGAGGTATCGGATGGCGAGGCGGCTGATTACGCCGACAGCATCCTCTGTGAAGGGCTGGAGATAGTTCCCCGCTTCCGGCGGGTGTCGCTGAATGGGAAAGAGATTTCTCTCACCCCGAAGGAATATGACATATTGTATTTCCTTGCCGCCAACCGGGGAATAATCTACACCAAGGAGCAGATATATCGGGCCGTCTGGGGCGATGAATACCTGATAGACGACAGCAACATAATGGCCTTTATAAGGAAGCTGAGGAAGAAAATCGAGCCGAATCCCGATGCACCGCGGTATATACTGACGGTGTGGGGTATAGGCTACAAGTTCAGTGACAAATAGAGTAATTTCTTGCTAAATCGCAAGGAAATCGCAAGGTTTTAGCCATGTGATTGTCCTTGCGATTTTTTTATACTCATTTTGCTGTGAGGTGATGTACAAGAATATGGAAAAGATAATTAGGTACAGAGAGAAAGAGAGGTCAGGTAAATGACAGAAAAGGAAAAGAATATTGTACAAACAAGACAGGTAACTGAGCGTAGCGTTCAACGGGAGGAACAGAATAAAAGAATTCATTTTGCCGCTACGCATCCTTTGAAGGAAATCTTCAAGAGCCTCGGCACGTCCCTGCGAGGTCTGTCCGAAGAAGAAGCGGCAGTAAACCGGGCTCGATACGGCAACAACAAAGTGACGAGGGAAAAGAGAAAGTCACTTGCCAAGAGGCTGACGGGAGCATTCGTCAATCCCTTTACGGCGATTCTCTTCTGTCTGGCGCTGGTATCGACCATGACGGATATGATTTTCCCCGTCATGGAGCTGTTTGGCAGCTCACCCGATGACTTTGACCCGCTTACCGTCATCATTATCCTGACGATGGTCTTTATTTCGGGAACATTAAGATTCGTGCAAGAGTCCCGGAGCGGCAGTGCAGCGGAGAAGCTGCTGGCCATGATTACTACTACCTGCACCGTGGACAGGAAGGAAAAGACGAAGCAGGAGATACGGCTGGAAGATGTAGTAGTGGGTGATGTGGTTCATCTCTCCGCTGGCGATATGCTGCCCTCCGATGTGCGCATCATCGAGGCCAAGGATTTATTCGTCAGTCAGTCCTCCCTCACCGGCGAGAGTGAGCCGGTGGAGAAGATTGGAACAATCAGCGAAGAAGCTGAAAGCATCACAGACTACAGAAACATCGCCTTCATGGGAAGCAATGTTATCTCAGGCAGTGCCACTGCAGTAGTAGTCTGTACCGGCGATAACACACTTTTCGGCTCCATGGCCAAGGCCGTAGCCGGTGAAGCCGTGGAGACCAGCTTTACCAAGGGGGTAAATGCCGTAAGCTGGGTGCTGATAAGGTTCATGCTGGTCATGGTACCGGTGGTATTCTTCGTGAACGGCATTACGAAGGGCGACTGGCTGGAAGCGTTCCTGTTCGGCATCTCGGTAGCGGTGGGACTGACGCCGGAAATGCTGCCCATGATTGTCACGACCTGTCTGGCCAAGGGTGCCGTCTCCATGAGCAAGAAGCAGACGATAGTCAAGAACCTGAACTCTATTCAGAATTTCGGGGCGATTGATATCCTCTGCACCGATAAGACGGGGACATTGACTCAGGATAAAGTAGTCCTTGAATATCACATGAATGTGGAGGGCAGGGAGGATGCGAGAGTCCTTCGCCATGCCTACCTGAACAGCTACTTCCAGACCGGCTATAAGAATCTCATGGACATAGCCATCATCGAGAAGACCGAGGAGGAAGAGGCTGAGAATCCCCAGCTGGTTGACCTCTCCGAGAACTATGTGAAGGTCGACGAAATTCCCTTCGACTTTGCCAGAAGAAGGCTGTCCACTGTGGTTCAGGACAGAAACGGCAAGACTCAGATGGTCACAAAGGGCGCAGTAGAAGAAATGCTGGCCATTTGCAGCCATGTGGAGATTGACGGAGAGGTAAAGGTACTGACTGATGACCTGAAGCGAAGGGTACTGCACAAGGTCGATGAGCTGAATGACGACGGCCTCCGGGTAATCGCCATTGCCCAGAAGAGCAATCCTTCTCCGGTGGGGGCATTCGGCGTCAAGGACGAGTGCGATATGGTCATGATGGGCTATCTGGCGTTCCTGGACCCGCCCAAGGAATCTACGGCCGATGCAATCAAGGCCCTCAGAGAATACGGAGTAACCACGAAAATACTCACCGGCGATAATGAAAAGGTCACCCGGACAATCTGCCGGCAGGTAGGTCTGCAGGTAAACAATATGCTCCTCGGCTCTGATATAGAGAGGATGAGCGACGACGAGCTGATGCGGAGTGCAGAGGTCACGCAGGTTTTTGCAAAGCTGACCCCTGACCAGAAGGCACGGGTCGTATCGGCTCTGCGCACAGCCGGTCATACCGTCGGCTTTATGGGAGACGGTATTAATGACGCCGCAGCCATGAAGGCAGCGGATGTGGGCATTTCCGTCGACACGGCGGTGGATGTGGCAAAGGAGTCCGCCGATATCATCCTGCTGGAAAAGGATTTGATGGTACTGGAGGAAGGTATCATCGAAGGCCGCAAAACCTACGCCAACATGATAAAGTATATCAAGATGACGGCATCCTCAAACTTCGGCAATATGTTCTCGGTATTGGCCGCATCGGCGCTGCTTCCCTTCCTGCCGATGATGAGCGTTCATCTCATTTTCCTCAACCTGATTTATGACCTCAGCTGCACTGCTCTGCCCTGGGATAATGTGGATGAGGAGTTTATCGCCAAGCCGAGGAAATGGGATGCCTCCAGCGTGGGCAACTTCATGATCTGGCTTGGGCCAACCAGCTCGATTTTTGACTTTACCACCTACATTTTCATGTATTTCGTCTTCTGCCCGATGTTTGTGTCCGGCGGGGTACTGTTCAATGATTTGCCATCCTGCTATAGCGGAGCTGAGCTGGCGCTCATGCAGGCGAAATATATCGGGTTGTTCCAGGCCGGCTGGTTTGTAGAATCAATGTGGAGTCAGACCCTTGTCATTCACATGATTCGCACGGCGAAGATTCCCTTTATTCAGAGCCATGCTTCGGCTACAGTGACCTTGCTGACCATGGCGGGAATCATTGCCCTGACGGTGATACCATTCACTCCCTTTGGTGCAGCTCTTGGCTTCGTGGCTCTGCCGGCATCCTACTTCGCCTATCTGATTCCCTGTATTTTGCTCTACATGGCACTGGCCACCAGTTTGAAGAAGGCGTATGTACGGCATTACGGTGAACTTCTGTAAAATATTGAAGTGAAGAATAGGAGGAAATAGGATGGATTTCAATATTATATGGCTGTGGCTGTTTGGAACGACCGAGTTCATGGGACTGGACATGGGCTTTTGGGTATCAATGAGCGTGGTTGCTCTAATCGTTGTTATTATGAATGTGGTGTTTTGGAGCATGAAGCCCAAGGATACAACGCTGACATGAAGACTTGATTATATTGACCTGCATTGTCGACCGGTGATATAAGACATCAACGGCGGCTCCGGCAGGCAGAAAATGGAAGTCCCTGCAATCGTAGAATAGTTGCAGGGACTTTTTTATATGCTCTGAGGATGTCATTGTGATTTTGATATTTATTTTCAGTTTCTATTGCATTTGGTAAATTGCGGTGGTAGAATGTAAATGCAATTAAGAAGTATTATCATTACAATGAAATGACAGTTAGGAGCAGACAGTAATGAAGCTAAGCGATGTAAAAATCGGCAGCAGTGCCGTGATTACAGCCGTAGGCGGCACAGGAGCATTGCGGCAGCATTTTCTCGATATGGGTGTTATTCCGGGGGCAGTGGTCACACCGGTTCAGCTGGCACCTTTGGGAGATCCTTTGGAAATCCGTATCCACGGCTACGAGCTGACCTTGCGGCTCAATGACGCAGCGCAGATAACCGTAGAACCGCGAGAGGAGGGGGAAGAGCCGGAGGAAGGGGTGCTGTCCTGTGAGCCTCTGCCGCACCCGGGTCTCGGCGAAGCGGGAAAGTTCCACAAAGAAGGGGACGGCAATCCGCTACCGGATGATGAGGTGCTGACCTATGCACTGGTCGGCAATCAGAACTGCGGAAAGACAACCCTGTTCAATGCTTTGACCGGCTCAAATCAGCATGTGGGAAATTTCCCCGGCGTTACCGTAGACCGGAAGGACGGCGCGATTACCACAAAGCCAAATACGCTGGTCACTGACCTGCCGGGTATATACTCCATGTCTCCCTACAGCAGCGAGGAAATCGTATCACGGAATTTCGTGCTGCAGGAGAAGCCAAAGGCTATCATCAACATCGTTGATGCCACCAATATTGAGCGAAATCTTTACCTGACCCTGCAGCTTTTGGAAATGGATGTGCCTATGGTCGTGGCGCTGAACATGATGGACGAGCTCAGCGGCAACGGCGGAGCAGTACGCATCAATGAGCTGGAGGCTCTGCTGGGCGTGCCGGTGGTACCTATTTCCGCCATGAGGAATGAGGGCATCGGCGAGCTGGTAGAGCACGCTGTCCATGTGGCGCATTATCAGGAATCACCGCTGCGGATAGATTTCTGCGGCGAGGATGACCACGGCGGAGCAGTACACCGCTGTCTCCATGCTATCCGCCATCTCATCGAGGATCATGCCTGCCGGGCAGGGCTGCCGGTGCGCTTTGCGGCGGCAAAAATCGTTGAGGGCGATAAGCCTATCTTAGACCAGCTTGCTTTGGATGACAACGAGCTGGAGGCACTGGAGCATATCATCACTCAAATGGAGCGGGAGAGAGGCCTTGACCGGAATGCGGCGATGGCAGATATGCGCTTTTCCTTTATTCGCCGGGTCTGCCGACAGGCAGTGGTGAAGCCGAAGGAGTCAAAGGAGCATCAGCGGAGCCGAGAAATAGATAAGATTCTCACCGGAAAATATACGGCGCTTCCGGCCTTTATCGCCATCATGGCGGCGGTGTTCTTCCTCACCTTCAATGTCATCGGAGATTTTCTGCAGGGCTTGCTGGAGGATGGCATTGATGCCGTGACGGAAATGGCTGACGGCGCGCTGGAGGCGGCCGGGGTCAATGAAGTTCTGCACGGTCTGATTATTGACGGAATTTTTGCCGGTGTCGGCAGTGTGCTGAGCTTCCTGCCTATCATCGTCACTTTGTTTTTCTTCCTGTCTCTGCTTGAGGACAGCGGCTATATCGCCAGAGTGGCTTTCGTCATGGACAGGCTGCTGAGGAAAATCGGTCTGTCGGGCCGCAGCGTGGTATCTCTGCTCATCGGCTTCGGCTGCACTGTGCCGGCGGTGATGAGTACCCGCACCCTGCCCAGTGAGCGGGATCGCCGCATGACTATTTTGCTGACGCCATTTATGAGCTGTACGGCGAAGCTGCCGGTGTATGCTTTCTTCATTGCGGCATTCTTTCAGGAGCATGAGGGACTGATAATGACCGGCCTTTATCTGCTGGGTATTCTCACCGTGATTCCCGTGGCTCTGATATACAAGAAGGTTTTCTTCAAGGGGGAGGCGGTACCCTTCGTCATGGAGCTGCCGAACTATCGTATGCCGGTGGCCGGTAATGTAGCCCGGCTGCTGTGGGAAAAGGCTCGTGATTTCCTTGAGCGTGCCTTCACCGTCATTCTGGCGGCGACTGTTGTCATCTGGTTCCTGCAGCACTTTGATTTGCAGTTTAATATCCTTGAGGAAGAGCAGACTGCCGAGAGTATGCTGGCGTGGATATCAGGGCTGTTTGCTCCGGTGCTGGCTCCCTTGGGACTGGGTGACTGGCGCATTGCCACGGCACTGGTGTCCGGATTTATCGCCAAGGAGAGTGTAGTCGCTACATTGGAAATCCTTTTTGGCAGCGGCGGTGCAGAGAGTGCGATGACGGCTCTTTCGGCAGCCTCCCTGCTGGTATTCAGCCTGACCTATACTCCCTGTGTGGCGGCTATCGCTGCTGTGAAGCGGGAGCTGGGAGGCAGGTGGGCAGCGTCTGTAGTGGTGCTGCAGTGTGCCATTGCCTGGGTACTGTCCTATCTGACGATTATCGTTGGCCGGATGGCCGGTCTTGGTTAAGGAGGCTTTGAGCATGAGCGCTGTAGATATTTTCCTTGGGGCCGGGGTGGCCGGAGTTTTCGGCTTTGCGGTATGGAAGGGGTTCCTGAAAAAAGGAAAATGCGGGGCTTGCAGCTGCGGTTGCAGCTCTTGCGGCGAAGCGGCAAAGCATTGCGGCTGTCGCCATTGAATGATAAAACGAACAAGGACCGTGAAAAATGATTGCTCATTTTTCACGGTCCCTTTTCGTTTTTGTATCCCTAATGACACATCGTATTCATCGCTATTTCGAGATTGCTCATCCGCCAGCTTAGAAGGATGCCATTGCCACGCGGAAGTCTTTCTCACTCATGCCTGCACGCTTTGCAGCTTCTTTGATATTCAGCAGGCCATCCTTAACCAAAGAGGCCAATGCCGCCAAAACGCCTTCTTTTCTGCCTTCGCGCATGCCTTCCTTTCTGCCTTCGCGCATGCCTTCTTTTCTGCCTTCGCGCATGCCTTCGCGCATTCCTTCAAGCTTTCCTTCCCGCATGGCATCTTCCTTCGCCGTTTTTATCTCCGCATCAATCTCCGGCCGCATAATATCCATCAGTTCCTTGCACATGCTGTCTTCCTCCTTTATCCTCTGTATCGTTTCGTCATTCTCTTTCGTTAATACTGTCAGTACATCGTCAGCATACTGCTTTTCGTAGTCCTTTTCCAGAGACTTTACTGCTGTTACCGTTTGCCTGATTTCCTCGGCATCCAGCCCACGAGCTACCGTTCTTATCCAGTGGAGCTTTTCTCTCTCCAGCTCTTTCGTGACTATAATCTGCAGGGGAAATAGCATCCCATTGTCTATCCTATATATGCCGGGCCTTGTCTGACTGACAATTTCTCCCAGCTCTTTCAGCAGCTTCAGCGGTTTTGTCCTGCGGATCAGGGTTACGGTTACATCGTTTCTGTCTACGCTTTTGGGCGGTCTGCCGTAGGCTTTATAGAGGCAGGCATAGCCAATGGTTTTGTAGACTGTATCAATATTCAGTACATCATCCTCTGATTTAAACTCTACCAGATTATGCCCTCTGAATATTTCGCCGATTTCATTGCTGAGCTTTACGTTTGCATTCTTCTTGATAACGATAAAATCCACTTTTAGCGGCTGCTGATTGAGTACATGCTCTACTTCATAAATCAGGTCGCTTTCGTTATCCCGAAATTCCAGTTTCATGGCACTGGCAAAGGCTGGGTGCCATGCAGTTTTCGGCTGTTTCTCTTTTGCTATGGTACCCACCTCCCTTGTTGAAGCTGCAAAACTGAGATATATCCTTTTGACAACATTCTAATATTTGTTCCATATGTTGTCAAGTGCCGTTCTTGTGCTATAATAATTAAGAAAATGTTTAATGTGTCCCTAATGACATAATCACATATTGACGTACATCTATGTATGTGATATCATACACATAGATACCGATGAATGTGGGGGTGAGAAAATGACAAGAGAAGATGTTTCGCAGATTTGCAAGGCAATGTCGGATACGAACAGACTCCGTATCATCGAGATGCTGACCGTCGGCGAGAAGTGCGGCTGTGATTTGCTGGAGGAGCTGCAGGTCACTCAGCCTACACTCTCTCATCACATGAAGGTGCTGGCAGACTGCGGACTGGTGTCCTCGTATAAGGATGGAAGGTGGCAGCATTATTCGATAAATTGTGAACGCTTTAGGGAGTTCAAGGAGTATATTAATTCCGTCAGCTGCTGCGGGGTAGGTGCCGAAACCGGTAAAGCCTCCTGCTGCGGCAGGTGATGAAGTACATGGCGACTAAGATGTGCCGGCTGAGACACACCGGCAAAATAAAGCGTACATGTAAATAGGGGAATGTGTCTATACTATAGCCGACCGGCTCCGGTCGGCATATATTAGGCTTGATATATAGATGACTGTCTATAGGATGAAGGAGGGTTTTATGGAGACTATTTTAAGTGTGTGGGAATTTTTCCAGAAGCAGGTGCTTGGTCTGAGGTGGCTGGAGAGCTTGATCGGAAGTGTTTTGCAGGCGGTGGGAATGGATCCGGAAACGAAGCTGTTTGCCGCATTGCAATTCTTCATCTACGACAGCTTCAAAATTTTCTTCCTGCTGTCGGTGCTGATTTTCATCATCAGCTATATACAGAGCTACTTCCCGCCGCAGAGGACAAGGAGACTGCTGGGGGGAATAGAGGGCTTTTCGGGAAGAGCCATGGAGGCGATACTGGGTATTTTGACTCCGTTTTGTTCCTGCTCCAGTATCCCGCTGTTTATCGGCTTTTGCAGTGCCGGACTTCCCCTCGGGGTTACGCTCAGCTTTCTCATCATGTCGCCGATGGCGGACCTTGGCAGTCTGGCTATGCTGATGACCCAGTTTGGCTGGAAGATTGCCCTGGCGTATCTGGTGACCGGATTCATTATCTCGGTAGTCGGGGGAACGATTATCGAAAAGCTGGGGATGGAAAGGTATGTTGCAGACTATATCCGCAATGCACATTTGGCAGAGCTGGAGGAGGAAGAACTCAGCTTCGAGGACAGGCTTGGCGTGGCGACTCAGGGTGTTACGGACATCGTAAAGCGGGTGTGGCCGTATATCTTCCTCGGCGTTGGAATCGGCTCCTTTATTCACAACGTCATTCCTCAGGAGCTGGTGCAGAGTGTCCTCGGCGGCGAGCATTGGTACAGTGTGCTGCTGGCCTGTGTGGTGGGTATTCCGATGTATGCGGATATCTTCGGAGCCATTCCGATTGCTGAGGCACTGCTGGCGAAGGGGGCAGGACTCGGCACGGTAATCAGCTTCATGATGAGTGTTACGGCACTATCACTGCCGTCCATGATTATGCTGTCAAAGGCAATGAAGAAACAGCTGTTGGTCACCTTTGTCGTCACGGTTTCCGCAGGAATAATCCTGATTGGCTATATTTTTAATGCGTTTGCATATCTGTTTATCTAAAATGGAGGGATTTTATCATGAGTTTGTTTGGATTCGGCAAGAAGAAAGAAGAAGCTAAAGCACCGGCCTGCTCCTGCAACGGCAATGCTGTGGAGTATGTCGCCGAAGAAGGCTGCTGCTGTGGCGCAGGGGAGACTATTCAGAGCGTCAAGGTACTTGGCCCCGGCTGCAAGAGCTGTCACGAATTGAATGAGGCAAGTATTGCGGCGGTTAAGGAGCTGGGACTGGACATTGAAGTGGAGTATATCACGGATATGGAGAAAATCGTAAGCTACGGTGTCATGAGTATGCCGGTGCTGGTGGTCAATGAAAAGGTGGTAGCTATGGGCAAGGCTCTGAAAACGGCAGAGGTTGTCAAGCTATTGCAGAAGTCCTGCTGATGTGTCAACGGGGACGGTTCCGATTGACACGTTTTATGTCTACGTCGATTAAAGTGTGTCAAAAAGAACCGTCCCCAATGACACAGGGATTTTTTCAGCTAAATGTGATAAAAGGGTGGTATAATATAGACAGATTTGAGTTATGAAATGTCCAATTCGGAGGTTTGAAATGGACAGTTTGAGTTTTATTGATTTTACGGCCGATGATGTCGTAGAGCTGGCACCATATTTTTCTCTGCGGCCCAATAAGGGCAGCTACAGTGTGCCAATCATGGGGTATATTTACAGCTCACACTACCCGCTGAAGTATTGCCGGATGGATGATGGCTTGCTGATTATCTATTCACATGACGGTGAGACCGGCGCGCTGATGCCGTACTGTCGTGAGGAGTCTCTTCCTGCCTGCTTCCGGCGGCTGGAGAAATATTTCAATGAGGAGCTGAAGCAGCCGCTCTTGGTGGTGCTGGCTGATGAGGAGGGCTACGAAGTCCTGCGGGATGCCGGCTGTCTGGCGGACTACGAATGCAATGAGGTGCCGCAATACAGCGACTACATCTATGATGGCGAGTCGCTGCGGACGCTGGCCGGTCGGAAGTTCAGCAAGAAGCGCAATCACATCAATAAATTCCTGCAGCTCTACGGGGACAGGTGGGAATACCGACGGCTGACCTATACTGATGCAGCTGCGGTCATGGATGTGCTGAACCGATGGATTGTGGGAATAATCCCTGACTTCAACAGTGATGACATTAAAGAGGCCGACTGCTATCCGGCCGAGGTGCGGGAGACGATAGTCGAGTATATCGGCGTGTGCAATATTTTGAAGAGCGAAGCTCTGACGAAGTATCTGCACATCGGTGGTATTTTCATAGACGGTGAGCTGAAGAGCTTTGCCATCGGCGACTACAATCCGCTGGATAAGATGGCAGTGGTAAATGTGGAAAAGGCCGACGACAGCATCCCCGGTCTCTATCAGATAATTAATCGGGAGTTCGTTGCCCATGAGTTCCCGGAGGCGCTGCTGGTCAATCGTGAGGACGATGCCGGGCAGGAAAATCTCCGGAAGGCAAAGCTGTCCTACTATCCGCTGATGCAGGAGCGAAAGTTTACCATCAGGCAGAGGAATTTCTAATGGCAAGGGTGAGATTTCTGCCGCCGGAGGAATACAGCAAGACTCTTCCCCTGTTCGTCGAGTGCTTCGGAGCAGATGAGGAATTCTGCCGGATGTACTACGGCGACCCGGGCAAAGGGGATATATACGCAGGTCGGGTGGCGGTGCTGGAGGAAGCCGGAAATATACTGTCTATGGTTCATGTGCGGCCGATGACCCTGCAGACGGCGGCATCAGTAACGGCAGATGTAGAGAAGTATGTACTGCCGCGGCTGAAGGATGTGAAGTCAGAGGAAGTGCGGTTTGCCTATCTCCTGTGTATCGGTACGGCGACAGGCTGCCGGGGTCTAGGGTACATGGCGTCCGTCATGACCTTCGTGGAGGATGAACTGCGGCAGGAGGGCTGTCAGTTTTCCTTCCTCATTGCTGTGGATAAGGCAATATATAAGTCGCGAGGCTATGAATATCATTTCCCTCTATCGGAGGAGTCTCAGAAGCTGCTCTATGCCGATGAGGGATTAACAGAAGGGACGGTAAAATTCCTGTAGGAATTTTCCCCTCCCTTTGCTTCCTTAATGTAGCCGCGTCTTTCTATTTCAATATATCAATCATTCCGCCCACGATATTAGCACTGGTGCCGGGAGAGACGAGAGGGCCGGCGGGAGCATGGTGCTTTTTCTTCCGTCGCTTGTTTTCTTTCTCCACGGCCTCATCGGTGAGGGCAGACTCCTCCTCCGTGGTGAGAGGCTTGTCCTCGTATTCCTCTGTAGCCACCACCTCATCATGACCTCCCCGGAGCTGTCCCATGACGATTTCATCCCCGGTCTTCTGGGCGGAGGTCATGTGGCTCATGTAGATGCGCTCCGCCTCCATGCGGCTGCGAGCGGCCGCCATCTGCTGGCGGAGCATTTCCCGCTCCTGCATGGCCATGACGATTTTCCGATAGTTGTCCGGGCTTTTCTCCCGAAGGTAGTTCAGCTCGTCCTGATTGAGCTTCTTGCCCATGCAGGCTTTATCGACGATTTCTCTTATCTTGTCGGCGTCCGG
>JAZLHS010000080.1:0-6689 GCA_045616885.1 Selenomonadaceae bacterium
CTCCGGCTATACCGGCAATTGCGCCCGCCAGTACATCTCCGCAGCCGGCAGTCGCCATGCCCGGATTGCCTGTTGTAGTGACGAACACCTTCCCTTCGGGAGAAGCCGCCATTGTCCGATGAGATTTCGCGACGATGACAGCATTCCACTCTGCCGCCTTTTCCCGCACTACATAAGTCAGCTTATCGAGACTGCCGTCCGCTCCTGTCAGCGCAGACAACTCGCAGCCGATAAGTCCGGCCAGCTCTCCAAGGTGCGGTGTCAGTATCGCCGGGTTGACACACTTCTTCAGCAGGCCGCTCATCCCCCGGAGTGCATAGAGACCGTCCGCGTCAATGACCAGCTGTATTCGCTTCTCACTGCCCAGCGCTACTACGAGGCTCTGCACCAGTGCGCAGGTATCAGGATGACGGCCAAGACCGGGCCCGATGAGAACGATGTCATTATTCTCTGCCAGCGCCATTATTTCTTCATAGGATTTCATTCCCAGCGCACCGGCACACTCTGCCGATTCCGCGACCGGCTTCGGCATGACCTCGGTACACTTCACAGCCATTATGGGGGCGATGGAATTATTGGCCGCCAGCGTCACCAGTCCGGCTCCGACTCGCAGCGCCGACAGCGCCGACAGATACGCGGCTCCTGTATAGCCGTAGGAGCCGGCCACCGCCAGCACTCTGCCTACCGTTCCTTTGTGACAGTTTGTCGGCCGCTTTTTCAAAAGCTCCATCGCCAAGGCAGAAGTAATCGGCGTGCCCTTCACGCTATCGTCATTGTATTTCTCTTTTCTCTCGACAGCGGACTCTTTTTCCCCGCATGCTGCTCTGCCGACTCCGCTCAGCACGCACTCAGCTACAGCATTCTCCATGCCATGAGAGAGCGTCAGCTTTACATCCGTCACGCCAAGCTCCTTCGCTCTGTCTGCCGTTGCCCCGCCGAGAGTCACCACCGGCATTCCCTTCTCGTCTGGCAAGATTTCTATATCCGTCATGGACATCGAGCCGATAAGTCCGGTGCCAAGAGCCTTCAGCACGGCTTCCTTCCCAGCCCAGCGCGCAGCCAGTGAGGCTGTCCGCTGCTTCCCCCGACCATCGGCATAGGCCAGCTCTGCCTCCGTATAAACGCGACGACAAAAAGCCGCAGAAGCGGATGACTTCTCTATGCGCTTCAATTCGATAATGTCGATTCCCGTTCCGATTATCTTCATTGCATTTCTCCCAATTTAGAAGCCTCATCCGTCAGCTTTCAGCCATATAGCGTATGTTCTCCCTGGCGTCCAGAGAGTGGAACCATGCGCAGCATGGTGGATGGTCCGTCGGCTTCCGAGACTAACCCACCACCGCCTCACGGCGGTCCCCCGCTCTTAAAAAGGGCGAACTTGACCTCAGCCTTCATATAAAATATGGCATAACTGTCTGTAAGACCGTTATGCCATATTTTTAATTAATTTAATTTTTGTGCATTATCAGGCATCCGATAGGAGCGGCTTACCAGCACCTCGACCCGGCGATTTTTCTGCCGGCCTTCCTCTGTCTCATTGGTAGCAGCCGGTCGGAACTCACCGTAGCCAAGAGCCGAGAAACGCTTAGCATCCAGCTTCGGATTTCTTGCCAGTATCAGACGCATAAAGGACAACGCGCGATCGGTAGAAAGCTCCCAGTTGGAAGGATAGCGAGCCGTAGAGATTGGCACATTATCCGTATGACCGGAGATAAGCACCTGCTCCGGCATGGTAGCCAACATATCCGCAATGACCGGAATTATCTTCTGAGACTCCGGCAGCAGCTCTGCCGACCCGGACGGGAAGAGCGCCTTGTCACTGATGCGGACAAGGAGACCGCCCTCTGTCATGTGAGCACTCAGCTCACCCTCCAGCTTGTTTTCCTTTATATACTCGTTGATTTTTTCCTGAGTATTTTCCAGTTTCTCATTCTCTGCCAGATAAGCTGCTACACCGCCGTCAGCGGATGAGCCTATCTGCGCATACTGCCCGAGGCCGGTACCGGAGCCCTGAAAGAACGAGGGCGCACCAAGATTGAAGGCAGACTGGAAGGAAGCACTCATCTGTGCCGCCTTGCCGGCATTCAGCTTGGAAATACCGAAAAGACAGATGAAGAGTGCCAGAAGAAGTGTCATAAGATCGGAATACGGCAGGAGCCATGCCTCGCCGGCTTCCTCCTCGTGGGGATGCTCATGCTTTTTTCTAGCCATGGCGATTCCTCCTTTGTCATATAATCCGTATAGAAGGCGCCCCTACAGGGGAGCTGTCAGCGAAGCTGACTGAGGGGTAATAGACTAATTTACCCCTCCGACCTCGCTACGCTCGGCCGCCTCCCCTTTTCAAGGGGAGACTACAAAATCGTTCAGTTGTTACCTCCCCAATAGGGAGGGTCAATACAGTTTAACCATTCTTGATAGCTTCACGCTCGGACTGCGGGATGAATACCATAAGCTTTGCCTCAATGGCAGTGGGGCTGTCACCGGCCTGCAGGGAAAGAATACCCTCGACAATCATTCTCTTCAGAGCTACCTCCTGACCGGACATTACCTTCAGCTTGTTGCAGAAAGGCAGCCAAAGAACGTAGCCGGAATATATACCAAGAATTGTTGCAACGAATGCAGATGCGATAGCGTGACCAAGAGCATCGATATCGTTCAGGTTACCAAGTGCCGCAATAAGACCTACAACGGCGCCGAGAACGCCAAGAGTCGGAGCGTAGGTACCGGCCTGCTGGAACATCTGCTGACCGAGAGCGTGACGCTCCTGCATGACGGATATCTCGGCATCGAGGACATCACCGACGAACTCCGGCTCCATACCATCAATTACCATACCGAGGCCGGAGCGGAAGAACGGATCCGGAATTTCCTGTACCTTATTTTCCAGTGCCAGAATACCTTCACGGCGGGCAATCTGAGACAGCTCGATAAAGGTCTTCAGCAGCTCACCGCGCTCCTGAAGCTGCGGCTGAGTGAATACCTTTTTAACAAGGTTCGGGAAGTTCTTCATCTGGAACATTCTGAAACCGATGAATAGACAGGAGAATGTACCGCCTATGATGATGAGGAACGCCGCCGGATTAATAAGAATCGAGAAAGGCGCACCCTTGATGACCATGCCGACGAATACGGATATTAAGCTCAGCACAAAACCGACGATTGATGCCTGTTCCAAGGTAAATCATCCTCTTTTCTTCAATGAATAAAGAAACACTGCCGCCAGTGATTCCTTAAATACGCATCCATGCTTCTTCGGATATTATATCACTAATACATTATTACACAAAAGAGGCGAAATTCCTACCTGTTTTTTATTATTTTTTGAAAATTTTTTACATTTATTATAGTATTAACTATTGAAAATAAACTGCCTTTATAGTATTATATTAATGAAGTTTAGATATATTTGTCCAGTTATTTTTCTTATTTATTACACAGGAGCGTACTATGGAAAGAGTCAGAATGGAACTGCGTCAGCTGGAATACTTCCAGATGGCAGCCCGACTGAAAAACATCACCAGGGCCGCTGAAAGACTTCGCGTTTCACAACCGAACATTACTGTTGCTATCAAAAAGCTGGAGAGTGAGCTGGGTATTCAGCTCTTCGACCGCAGTCAGAAGCAATTGTCACTTACCCCGGAGGGCTCAGTATTCCTGACCCGCGTCGAGCTGGCTCTCCGCAACATACAGGATGCTGTACTGGAAGTCAACGACTACAAGCAGCTGCAGAAGGGTACCATCAAGATTGGTATTCCCCCGATGATTGGCGCTTATCTCTTCCCCATGATATTTGCCAACTTCCAGAAGCGCTACTCTCACCTCAATATTTATCTCTACGAAGAAGGCTCCATGGATATCCGTGACCATCTGGAGCAGGACGAGATAGACTTCGGCATCGTCATCATGAGTGACATGACCACCAGTCTCATGCGTCTGCCCATTGCTCACAGCCGCATCGTCGCCTGCATGCCGGAGGATCATCCGCTTGCACAGAGGACCTCTCTCGGCTACGAAGATTTGCAGGACATGGCCCTCAGCATGCTGAAGGAAGGCTCCTTCCTCCGTCATCTCCTGCTGGAGAGCTTCCGTACCGAGAACATCAGCCCGAACATCGTGCTGGAGTCCAATCAGATTGAGACTATCAAAGGTCTTGTCCGCAGCGGCGTAGGCATCGCCTGCCTCCTCGATCTGGTAGTTCATGACTCCCCAGGCTTAAAGACTGTACCGCTCAATGTACCGCCTTATCTCGAGATTGGTCTTGCTTGGAAGAAGGATAGATATATCTCCAAGGCTGCTCAGGCATTTATCGACTTCTGCCGGGATACGCTGGTGAAGCCTCAGGCGTTTAGTATTAAAGATAATTAAATCTGTACGCAAAAGACTCCTCGTAAGAGGAGCCTTTTTTATTTCATCTTCGATGCCATACAACGGCCAGCCCCTAATAGGTGTTGCCAAAAAGAACTGATGTTGTTATAATGTGACAAGAGTCACCCGTAAATGGTAGGCGGTTGCTCCTCGTATCACTCGATTGAAACATATCGATTGATGGGAGGTGATACTATGCTGACTGTAGATTTGTTTATCAGTATTATGTCTTTAATACTTACAAGCATAAGTCTCGGTATTGCTATAGCATCTATAAAACAAAAATGACCGCCCAGTCTCCAACTCGTGCGGTCATTTTTGACAACATGTAGGAGCACCGTCTACCGGTGGCTCTCTTTGATTAAAGTATAACACTATGCTGATGAAATTTCAAGACAGAAAAAAGCAGGGGCGAAAGCCCCTGCTTTTTGATTATCATATTTCTGTCCCTTGACAGAATTCTGTCTTTTGACAGCAGCGGTCGCCCGCCGGTTATCAGAAGTAGAAGTGTACGCGGGAGTACAGAACCTCTCTGTCGGCACCATTCTTCTGAACCTGCTTGCCGTTGAAGTAGCCGAGGTTGAGGAGAATGTTCTTGTCAAGAACATAGTCGACACCAAGCTCAACGCCCTTGTCGTTTCTCCAAGCGATATCATAGGTGCAGGTATTGAGAACGACCTGATTACCAAGGTATCTGTAGGCAACATGTGCACCATAGGAGCCACGCTTAGCAAGGTCAGCTCCCTTATAATCTACCTGAATGGAGTATGCCTTCTTCTGCTTGCTGTCTTTACCCTTACCGTTCTGAGCATAGTTTCCATAGAGACGGAAGTTCTTATCGAACTTATAAGCAGCAGCTACAGTCCAAATCTTTGCCTTATCGGTACCATTGGTTCCGTTGAAATTCTTCAGACCCTCACCTTTAAAGTCATAGTATGCTGCACCGGCAGACAACTTCTTGCCAGCATACTCTACACGAACGCCCCACATATCTTCAGCACTGCTGGCATTGGTCTGTGCAAAGAAATCTTTCTCATTGGCACGACCTGCCATAGCAGTAACCTTTACTTCTTTGGTCGGTGCATAAGCAACCTGAATACCGGAGATGGTGTCATCGAATACCATACCCTCAGTTACAGTCTCAACACACTCGAGCTTACCAAGGTCTACGGTCATCTTGCCATACTGACCCTGAGCATACATATATTCTACATCGTGAACATTGGTAAGATCCTTAGAGGTCTTAGCATTGCCCTCTTCGGTGTAATCCATGCGAGCCTTAACGGTCCAGTTCTTGTTAACGGTAGCATCTACCTTCAAACGAAGTTCGAGCTGGTTGGTGGTAACAGGAGCTACGCCTTTGGTCAAATCGCGCTTTGCAGTGTAACGAGCCTCACCGGAGAACTTTACATTGTCAACCTTCTTCTCGAGGGCAGCAACGCGAACGCCGAGAGAGTTCAGCTCAGCAGCGAACTCAGCAGCCAGCTTGTCCAGCTGAGCGGAGGTAGCGCCCTTGGCCATAGCCTTAGCTACCATCTGAGCCATTTCATAGCGGGTGATTTCCTGACCGCCAACGAAGGTGCCATCGCCATAGCCTTCAACTACGCCTTCAGCAGCGAGCTGAGCAACAGCATCATAGGCCCAGTGATCAGCCGGAACATCGGAGAACGGATTTGCAGCAGCGAAGGTGGTGCTGGCAGCGCCGACTACGAGAGCGGTAGTCAGAGCAGATACGAGAGACTTTTTCATTCAGTTTTCCTCCTAAAATGAAAAGCTTTGCACTCATCTCATCAATATGTTTCCTCGGAGATGATGTGCGTTAATTCGGCACAGCCTGTCCGTCGCCTCGCTTGCACAAGTGTCCATGTTTCCTTGAACTGTCAGCTACGGCAGGCTATCTTCTGTATAGTAACATATATTTCGGGAAATGAAAAGGGGTTTTATGAAAATTTGATGTATACAAACAAGCAATGGAAAATTACTCAGGCTTCCATTTCGCGGTTCATCTTTCAGAAGCTAAATTCAACTTTTAGAAACTGCTTGATAAAATTTCCTAGTGATGTTAGAATAGAGACAAAGAAATGGCTACCGCGATAGACGGTTAGCCTAGGATTTTACGGAAGAAGTAACCGCGAACCTTGGCGAGGGGCGGTTACTTTTTATTTTGGGTTCCTATGAGGCTAAGTCCGCCCTTTTTAAGGGCGGTGGTGGGTGAGGCTAAGTCCGCCCTTTTTAAGGGCGGGGGACCGCCGCTAGGCGGTGGTGGGTGAGGCTAAGTCCGCCCTTTTTAAGGGCGGGGGACCGCCGCTAGGCGGTGGTGGGTT
>JAZLHS010000081.1:0-12387 GCA_045616885.1 Selenomonadaceae bacterium
GGATAGCCGTAGTAGACCCAGAGGAAGGTGCAGACACGCATCTTGTTGTTGGGGGAATAGAGCGGCTTGAAGCCGTCAGCATCGAAAACGACGATTTCTCCGGCCTTCAGCTCGTAGATGGGAGTGTAGCCGAGATTTACACCGGCGAAGCTCTCGAAGCTGGCACAGACACCGTCTTCCTTTTTGCCGATGACGATGGGAGTGCGGCCATAGTTATCGCGGGCGGCATAGATACCCTTCTCGGTGAGAATCATGAGGGAGAGGGAGCCGTCGATGGTCTCCAGTGCATACTTGATGCCCTCGATGAGGTTCTCTTTCTGATTGATGAGGGTGGTGACCAGCTCGGTGGAGTTGATTTCGCCGTTGCGCATTTCAAAGAAGTGAGCCTTTTTGTCGATGATGTCATTGACGAGCTTCTCAGCGTTGTTTATTTTGCTGACAGTAGTGATGGCGTAGGTGCCGTGATGAGAACGAACCAGAACCGGCTGGCCTTCGTAGTCGGAGATGCAGCCAATGCCGAAATTGCCTTCCATACGGTCGAGATCCTTCTCGAACTTGGAACGGAAAGGATTGTTCTCAATGTTGTGGATGGAGCGGGTGAAACCGTTTTCCTCACCGTATACAGCCATGCCGCCGCGGCGGGTTCCCAGATGGGAGTGATAGTCCGTACCAAAGAACAGATCGGTAACGCAGTTACCTTTAGACGCTACACCAAAAAAACCGCTCATAATTTCTGTGGCCTCCTAAATAACAGTTCTACACAAATATTATTTTCTTTCAATTATAATGAAGCGGAAAAATACCGAAAGTATTTTACCACAAAGAATGTGGCATTCACAATGTTTTACGGGGCAGAAAGTTGATTTTTCTTTGATACATCAGGGGCTTTGTAGGAAATCTCATAAATATCAACAGCATCACCTTCGCCATTTACCTTTCCTTGGCTGGTAGAGTAAAGGCGACGACCGTCGGGACTGATGGCAAGTCCCACCGGGAAGGAGTCGGCGCCGATGGAGGTGACGACCTGCATTGAACGGGAATCGACTACATATATCTCCGACTCTCCGTAGCAGGCAGCGAAGATGTAGCGGTTGTCAGGGGACAGGACGATGGTGCGGGCACCGCTGCCTACGGCACATTCCTCCCAGCTGTCAATATACAGGCTGTTCGGGTCCGCTGCGGCGGCGATGAATTTGTCAAGCCTGATCCGCTGGACATAGCCGGCGGCATTGACGCTGAGATAAAGCCAGCCGTCTCTGATGACAAGGTGGCGGACATTGGGCATCATGCCCATGACGCGGCCAAGATAGCGGCGAGCCGCTAAATCCACGACGGCGATTCCTCCGTCACCGCCCATGCAGCCTACCAGCAGATACCTGTTGTCCGGGGTAAAGACGGTGCCGCGGAGGGCATAGCCGCTGTCGTTGTCTCTGTCCACCGGAACGGTGAGAGAATAATTCAGCGGCAGCTGATAGTCAACGATGAATTTATCGGTGTAGTGCCAGTCTTTGGGGTCGGCGGAGCGGCAGTCGATGAGACCGATGGTGTTGTCACCCCAGCAGGAGACGGCTATCTTCGTTTCGTCAGGAGAGGTGGCAATCATCTTGGGGAGAGTGCCTGTCTCCATGAGCCGGATTATTTTGTTTGTGGTGGTATCGATGACGGCCAGAGCGGAAGGGTCCTGAGCGTTGATATCATAGAGCCGCCGATAGTACGGTACCCAGAGGTATCTGCCGTTGTGGCTGAAGGTAGCCTCTACCGGCTTGCCCATGAAGTGATTGTTCTGCGGATAGTGAGTGAACTCATAGAATTCGGAGAGCGGAGCCCAGAGGTGGTCGGTATCTTCGTCCAGATAATGACTTATCTCGGCCAGCTTCTTGTTGGTCTTGACGTCGTAGACGATGGTGAGACCGGCTTCAAGGGCGTTTACATAGTATTTGCTGCCGTCGGGATGGACATTGACGCTCTTGGGAGAATTGACGGCGGTATCGAGAAATTCGCCGTAGTCGTCGTAGAACTGCTTCTTGGTAATCAGGCGGAGAGTGAGACTGCCATCTGGGGTAGAGGCGGTTTCTTCGCCGGGATAAGGATGGTAGACGACTCTCTGCGGCGCCGGGGCGGGAGCTTCAGCGGCCACGGGGGCGGGAGAAGCAGGAGACGGCTCAGCCGGAGCAGCTTCGCCGATATTTGTCAGCATCAGGCAGCCGACTAAAGCAGCCGCCATGTTTTTGTTGAAATAGCGCATGATAGACCTCTGTTTAGAAATGAACGGTAACGCTTCCTCAAGATGGAAGCACATACAATATAATAGCACAATGAAATGATTGCGGCGAAGAATTTTTTCCAAACTGTCCGCGCAGGGAATAACTGTAAAGATAATCGTTTGACAGATAAAGCGGATGCCGTTATAATTTAATGATTAAGATTAAGCGTATTGTACCTAAACATTAGTTTATATTTTGGTAGGGAGACGACTACTATGTTAGATTTGAAATTTGTCCGTGAAAATCTCGATGCTGTCCGCAAAATGCTGGAAAACCGCCACAACTCTCTGAGCCTTGACGGCTTTACCGCTCTCGAGGAGCGTCGCCGCAGTATCATCGGCGAGGTGGAGACGCTGAAGGGCGAGCGCAACACTGTCTCCAAGAAGATAAGTGAAATGAAGCGCAACGGCGAGAATGCCGATGAGCTGGTCGTAAATATGCGTGCTGTCGGTGACAAGATTACCGCTCTCGATGAGGAACTGAAGAAGGTCGAGAACGACCTCCGCGAAATTCTCCTCCGCATCCCCAACATGCCGGCTGAGGATGTTCCCATCGGCGCCGACGAGAATGACAACCCGGAGCGTGAGCGCTGGGGTGAGCCGCGCAAGTTCGATTTCGAGCCGAAGAACCACTGGGATGTCGGTACCGAGCTGGATATTCTCGATGCTGAGCGTGCCGCCAAGGTATCCGGTGCCCGCTTCACCTTCTACAAGGGACTCGGTGCCCGTCTGGAGCGTGCCTGCATCAACTTCATGATGGATCTCCATGCTCAGAAGCAGGGCTATACCGAGATGCTGGCTCCGGTCATCGTCTCCAAAGACAGCATGATCGGTACCGGTCAGCTGCCGAAGTTCGCCGAGGATATGTTCAAGCTGGAAGGTCTCGACCAGTATATCGTTCCTACCGGTGAAGTTCCGGCCACCAACTATCATCGTGAAGAGATTCTCGACGGTACCAAGATGCCCGAGCGCTATACCGTTTATACAGCCTGCTTCCGTGCTGAGGCTGGCAGTGCCGGTCGTGATACCCGCGGTCTTATCCGTCAGCATCAGTTCAACAAGGTAGAGCTTATCAAGTTCGCAAAGCCGGAAGAGTCCTGGGATGAGCTGGAATCAATGGTTCGCAATGCAGCCGAGGTGCTGGAGCTCCTTGAGCTGCCCCATCGCATTATCACCCTCTGCACCGGTGATATGGGCTTCACCTCTGCCAAGACCTACGACATTGAGGTCTGGTTCCCGGCTCAGAACACTTATCGTGAGATTTCTTCCTGCTCCAACTGCCTCGACTTCCAGGCACGCCGGGCAAATATCAAATTCCGCCGCAGCCCCAAGGACAAGCCGGAATTTGCTCATACTCTCAATGGCTCCGGTCTGGCCGTCGGTCGTACCGTTGCCGCAATTCTCGAAAACTACCAGCAGGCTGACGGCAGCGTAGTCATCCCGAAGGCTCTCGTTCCTTACATGGGCGGCGTTGAAGTTATCCCTGCTCCGGCCAAGTGATAGATTTTAAGGAGGCACTAAATTGCTTACTATATTGATGGTTTGTGATGCATTGGTGGCTATAGTCCTCATTGCAGCGATTCTCGGTCAGGAGCCGAAGTCCGGTGGTATGGGCGGTGCCATGGGCGGCGGCGATGCTGTATTCAGCGGCCCGGTTCGCGGAGTAGATGCTCTGCTGGCTCGTATAACGATTGCCTTCGGCGTGCTGTTCGCCGTGATTACTCTGGCAATTGCAAAACTGATTATGTGAGAAAATGCGCCCGCACAGCGGGCGTATTTTTATGAAGACACCGGGGTTTGAAAACTAACTGGTCATACAATGATTGCTGAAACGGCAGGTGAATGAAATGGATAAAAAGAAAACTCCTACGATGCAGGAGCGAATACTGAGCTATCTGAAGGAATCGGCTAAACGCCCTTTGTCAGCTGAGGAGCTGGCGAAGGAACTGCACCTGAAAGGCCGGGCGGTGACTGAATATTGGAAAACAATGAAAGAGCTGGAAGATACAGCGACTATCATCTGCAACCGCAGTGGGCTTTATGGTCTGCCCGGACAGATGAATCTGGTAGTCGGCAGACTGTCCATGAATTCAAAAGGCTACGGCTTCATCATTCCGGATGAAAAGCCTGCCGAAGGCAGTGATATTTTTGTCCCCGGAGCCATGCTGGATTCGGCCATGAACGGAGATCGGGTCGTGGCAAGATTGTCGGCTTCCGCTATAAAGGGAAGGAGTGCGGAAGGCGAGATAATCCGGATAATCGAGCGAGCCAACAGCAAGATAGTCGGTACCTTTGAGCTGTCTGACGGCTTTGCCTTCGTGCGACCCGATGATAAGAAGATAGGGCAGGATATATTCGTCGGCTCCGGCAAATACGGAAATGCTGCCGATGGCATGAAGGTAGTCGTTGAGATAACCCGCTGGCCGGACAAGCACAGAAGCGCCGAAGGCAAGGTGGTGGAGGTGCTTGGCTGGGCAGATGCACCCGGAATAGATGTCCTGTCGGTAATGCGCCGCTATGACATGGTGCAGGAGTTCCCACCCGAGGCTCAGGCAGAAGCCAGACAGATATCGCAGAGCGTACTGCCGGAGGAATACGCTGAACCGGGACGAATCGACCGTCGTCATTTCTCCGCTATTACTATCGACGGTGATGATTCCAAGGATTTTGACGATGCGGTATACGCAGAGCGTCGTCCGAAAAGTGAGGGCGGCGGCTTTTTCCTTGGCGTTTATATTGCTGATGTAAGCCACTATGTCCGAGAGAACAGTCCGCTGGATAAAGAAGCCTATGCCCGCGGTACCAGCGTTTATCTGGTAGACAGGGTCATTCCCATGCTGCCCTTTGAGCTGTCCAACGGTATTTGCAGCCTCAATGAGGGTGTTGACCGCCTGTCTATGGCCTGTGAAATGGAGATAGACAACAGCGGCAACGTCACGAAGTATATTATTGCTCCGGCAGTCATCCGCTCCCGCCATCGGATGACTTACAGCAATGTAAATAGGATACTAATCGACAAAAATCCGCAGCTGATAAAAGAATACGATGATGTTCACGAGATGCTGCTGACGCTGGCTGACCTGCGGGAGGTGCTGAAGAAGAAGCGCCGTCTCCGGGGAGCCATAGAGTTTGAGTTGCCGGAAGTAAAGGTGAAGCTGGATGCGGAAAATCATCCGGTGGAGCTGATAAAGCGTACCGGCTCTCTGTCGGAATCCATTATCGAAGAGTGTATGCTCATCGCCAATGAGACCACGGCAAAGCACATGATGGAGAGACAGCAGCCTTTCCTCTATCGCATTCATGAGCAGCCAAAGGCAGAGAAGATAGAGAAGCTGAATCTCTTGCTGGCCGCCTTTGGATTGCATATAAATGTCAGGGATGACGACAGCATCCAGCCGGCGGACATTGCCAAGGTGCTGGAACGGGTCGCCGGAGAGCCGGAGGAGCGCATCGTCGACAGCGTGTCTCTGCGCTCCATGCAGCAAGCCCGCTACTATCCGGAGTGCCTCGGTCACTTCGGACTGGCAGCGGAGTATTACACGCATTTTACTTCGCCGATACGCCGCTATCCTGACCTCATCGTCCATCGACTGCTCATGGAGCAGTTCCGGGCGGCAAAGGGAAATATTCCGGCTAAACGAAAGAAGCAGCTGGAGTCGCTGCTGGGCGAAATCGCCACGCATACTTCATCGCGGGAGCGCGTTGCCACCGAAGCAGAGCGGGAGACTGTGAAGATGAAGGAAGTCGAGTACATGGCTCAGTTCGTGGGCGAGACATTCCCCGGCATCATTTCCGGTGTTACCGCCTTCGGTATCTTCGTAGAGCTGGACAACGGCGTCGAAGGATTGGTTCGGGTCTCTCGGCTGGCTGATGACTACTACGAGTATGTAGAGGATAAATATTCCCTCATCGGCGAGAGGACAGGCCACACCTATCGGCTGGGCGACAGCTGCGAAGTGGTTCTGGTGAAGGCTGATTTGGAAGAAAAGACCATCGACTTCGAGCTGAAGGATAATTCCGTCGCTCTGTCCGGCGGTAAGCCTCGGCAGCCGAAAAATTCACCGACCGGCAGACCGGCGAAGCCGCAGAGTCCGGTAAAGAAAAAGGAAAAGGCTGACGATAAGAATAAAGGCGGCTTCTCCGCAAGAGGAACGAAACCGGCAAAATCGGCAAAAAAGCCGACGACAAAGACAAAAGCAAAGTCGAAGGTCAGGACAAAAGGTAAGTCAAAGAAAAAAGGAAAGAGATAAACCTGAGGAGGCAATATGGGAAAGAAAAATGCAGGCACGAAGATAGCCTGTGAAAACCGCAAAGCCTTTCACGATTACTTTATAAAGGAAACTTACGAAGCAGGACTGGAACTCTTCGGCACAGAGGTGAAATCACTTCGAGCCGGTCGGGCGAACCTGAAGGACTCTTACGCTTCCTTTAAGAACGGCGAGATATTCCTGGAGAAGTTTCATATCAGTCCCTACGAGCAGGGAAATATATTCAATCGTGACCCGCTGCGAAAGAAGAAGCTCCTTCTTCACAAGGCGGAGATAATGAAGCTGTTTGGTCAGACCAGAGAGAAGGGGATGACTATCATCCCTTTGAAGGTCTACTTCAAGCAGGGCATTGCGAAGGTAGAGATTGGTCTCTGCGTCGGCAAGCACACCTACGACAAGCGTCAGGTGCTGGCTGAGAAGGCGGCCAAGCGCGACGTGGAAAGAGCGCTGAAGGAAAGAAATCAATATTAAAAAACAGAAGCTGTGAAAATGGGCAATCATTTTCACAGCTGCTGTTTTTATGATGAATTGTTTTGGGGAATTTTATAAATATCAGTTTTCCTTTTCGCCGAAGGAACCGGTGGTAGCACGAGTAGCTACAGTCGATACGACATTTACCTGTTGGCAGACCGGCTCAGCCTTGAACTCGGGGAGAACGACTTCCTGCTGGGGAGCCTTCAGTCCTTCCTCATAGAGGCGCTTGCTCTCCTCGTCATCCCAATCGTTGGGGCCTTCGCTGCTCATGCCGAGAGAATCAATCAGCTCGTGGTCGCTCTTGATAGTGGTTCCGCTGGTGGTCAGCATATCGCCGGTGATAGTTGCGGATGCGCCGGAGCAGAATGCCTTTGCACCGTGGTCGCCGAGAATGTCACGACCGGCACCGAGGCGGATGTTGGCCTCAGGATTGATGAAGCGGAAGAAGGCGATGGTACGCATGACATCTTCCTTGGAGATGCGGTTCAGATGCTCCAGAGCGGTGCCGGGGATAGGCATGAGGGCGTTGATGGGGATAGAGTAAATCTTCAGCTCGGCCAGGGTCAGAGCCATGTCCAGACGATCCTCCCAGGTCTCGCCCATGCCGATGATACCACCGGAGCAAACGCAGAGACCTTCTTCCTGACCAATCTTGATGGTGCGAATCTTATCTTCAAATGTATGAGTGGTGCAGATGTAAGGGAAGAAGCGGCGGGAGGTTTCGATATTGTTGTGATAGCTGGTAACGCCGGCAGCTTTCAGACGGCGGAACTGCTCTCTGTCAATGAGACCCATGGAAGCGCAGAGGTCAATCTTGACAGTTTTCTTCATTTCTTCAAAGGCTTCAATGGCCTTGTCGAAATCCGGCCCCTTGAGAGCGCGGGCAGCTGTTACGATAGCGTATCTGTTTACACCGGCCTCAGCGTGCTTCTTGGCATCGGCTACGATGACTTCCTTCGGGAGGAAGGAATACTCTTCGATACCGGTGTTGTGACAATGGGACTGCGCACAGTACTTACAGTTCTCCGAGCAGCGGCCGCTCTTGCCGTTTATGATTGCGCAAAGGTCAACATGGTTGCGGCGGAAACGCTTCTGGATTTGTCCGGCGCAGCGCTCAAGCTCCTCTAAATCAGCGTCGAGAAAGATGGAAAGGTCGTCACCGCGCTTTATACGGTAACCGTTGATTATTTTTTCAGCCAATTCGGAAATTACGGACATGATTGTTAACCTCACTTCTAATATTTGTTGACGGTTTATAAACATATTATATAGGTGGGTTGATTGACTGTCAACTTATATTTTATAAAAGGTTGACGGAAGAAAGTGCACTTAATTTTTATATAATTTTGAATAATTGGTCAAAAAATCAAAAAATATACTTGATTTTTTCCCTTGCAGGGATTATTATATGAACTGTGATTAGCACTCATCAAAGTTGAGTGCTAACAAAAACTGACAGTTCACTTCTATTTATAATGAAGGAATATTTTTAGGAGGCAGATTTCAATGATTAAACCGTTGGGCGAACGCATCGTAGTGGAAGTTCAGGAAAAGGCATCTAAGACCGAAAGCGGTCTGTTCCTGCCGGATACCGCAAAAGAGAAGCCGCAGGAGGGCATCGTTCTGGCTGTCGGCGGCGGCAAGGTTCTTGAGAGCGGCGCTGTTGCTCCCATGGAGATTAAAGTTGGCGATCGCGTTCTCTTCGCCAAGTACACCGGCAATGAAGTCAAGGTTGATGACAAGAACCTGCTCATCATTCGTCAGGCTGATATTCTCGGTATTATTGAGTAATCTCATCTTTTAGGAGGAAAAATAGAAAATGGCAAAACAGATTTTATTTGATGAAGAAGCTCGCCGCGCTCTCGGTCGTGGCGTAGATGCTCTGGCTAACGCTGTAAAAGTAACCCTCGGACCTAAGGGTCGCAATGTTGTTCTCGAGAAGAAGTTCGGCGCTCCGACCATCACCAACGATGGTGTAACCATCGCCCGTGACATCGAGCTTGAGGATCCGTTTGAAAACATGGGTGCTCAGCTGGTCAAGGAAGTTGCTACCAAGACCAACGATATCGCCGGTGACGGCACCACTACCGCTACTCTCCTGGCTCAGGCCATGATTCGCGAAGGTATGCGCAACGTCGCTGCCGGTGCAAACCCGATGGTCGTCAAGAAGGGTATCGAGATGGCTGTAAAGGCTCTCGTAGCTGAGATTGGCAAGAAGGCCGTAAAGGTAGAGGGTAGCGAGGCTATCGCTCAGGTTGCCAGCATCTCCTCCGGTGACGAAGAGACCGGCAAGCTCATTGCCGATGCTATGAGCAAGGTTGGCAACGACGGCGTTATCACCGTTGAAGAGTCCAAGTCCATGGAGACCAACCTGAAGGTTGTTGAGGGTATGCAGTTCGACCGCGGCTACATCTCCCCCTACATGGTTACCGATGCTGAGAAGATGGAAGCCGTTTCCAAGGATCCGTTCATCCTCATCACCGACCGCAAGATTAACACCGTCAGCGAGATTCTCCCGGTTCTCGAGCAGATTATGCGTCAGGGTTCCGAGCTCGTCATCATCGCTGAGGATATCGAGGGTGAGGCTCTCTCCACTCTCATCATCAACAAGCTCCGCGGCACTCTGAAGGTTCTCGCTATCAAGGCTCCGGGCTTTGGTGATCGCCGCAAGGCTATGCTCCAGGATATCGCTATCCTCACCAAGGCTAACCTCATCAGCGAAGAGCTGGGTCGTCAGCTGAACAGCGTAACCATCGAAGACCTCGGCCGCTGCGGTCAGGTCGTTTCCACCAAGGACAACACCACCATCGTTGGCGGTATCGGCGACAAGGCTGATATCAATGCCCGCGTTGAGCAGATTAAGCGTCAGGTTGCTGAGACCACCTCTGACTTCGACCGTGAGAAGCTCAAAGAGCGTCTCGGCCGTCTCTCCTCCGGTGTTGCTGTTATCGAAATCGGTGCTGCTACCGAAGTCGAGATGCGCGACAAGAAGCTCCGCATTGAGGATGCTCTCAACGCTACCCGCGCTGCTGTTGAAGAAGGTATCGTTGCCGGCGGCGGCAAGACATTCATCGACATTCTCCCGGCTCTTGATGACATCGAGGCTGAGGGCGATGTAAAGGTCGGCGTTCAGATGGTAAAGCGTGCCATCGAAGAGCCGGTTCGCCAGATTGCCGAGAATGCCGGCGAGGAAGGCTCCGTCATCGTAGAGAAGGTAAAGACCACCGGCAAGGGCTTCAATGCTCTCACCGGCGAGTATGTTGATATGATTGCTGCCGGTATCGTTGACCCGGCTAAGGTAACCCGCTCCGCTCTCCAGAACGCTGCCAGCATTGCCGCTATGGTTCTCACCACTGAGACCCTCGTAGCTGACAAGCCGATGCCGGCCGGTGCTGCTATGCCTCCTGCAGGCATGGGCGGCGGCATGCCCCCGATGATGTAATCGGAAAACTACAGCTTATATATCCGCCGACGGAAATATCCGTCGGCGGATTTTCTGTTAGATACTATTTTATGGATAATTCAGGTTTCAAAAATTGTACTCGTAATGTTAGCCGCAGATAGTTACTCAGACGATATTTTCAGATTGACACCGAGGCGGAAAATCTATAAAATAGAAAGGCATGGGATTTTTTATGCAAAGAATCACATATCTATACTAAATTACACACATAGGGGGTGAAGATGATCGTAGAATTAGTTTTAGCAGCAGTAGTCGCTCTCGCAGCGGGACTGGGCGGCGGATATATGCTCCGTCGCAGCACGGCAGAAAAGGCAATCGGCTCGGCAGAAGCTGAGGCAAAGAAGATTGTTGAAGACGCCGAAGCAAAGGCTGAGACCCGTGGCAAGGAAATTGTTCAGGATGCCAAGGAGGATGTACAGCGCCTCCGTCAGGATCTGGAGCGTGAGACGAAGGACCGTCGCTCCGAACTGAGCCGGGCTGAACGCCGTCTCGTACAGAAAGAGGAAAACCTTGACCGGAAGCTCGAATCTATCGAGAAGAAGGAAAGTGCCCTCGCTGACCGCGAAGCGAAAATCGATAAGTGCCAGCAGGAGATAGATGCCCTGAAGGACGAGCAGAAGGCTGAACTGGAGCGCATCGGCGGCATGACCGCTGAGGACGCGAAGACCCTCCTCCTCTCCAAGGCCGAAGAAGAGCTGAAGCATGAAAAAGCGGTCATGATCAAAGAGTATGAGCAGCAGGCAAAGGATGAAGCCGACAAGCGGGCACGGGATATCGTGTCTCAGGCTATCCAGCGCTGCGCTGCCGATCAGGTAGCGGAGACCACCGTATCGGTAGTTGCCCTGCCCAACGATGAAATGAAGGGACGTATCATCGGTCGCGAGGGACGCAATATCCGTGCCATCGAGACCATGACCGGCGTTGACCTCATCATCGACGATACGCCGGAGGCAGTTATCCTCTCCGGTTTCGACCCGGTTCGCCGCGAGATAGCTCGCGTCGCACTGGAGAAGCTCATCACCGATGGTCGTATCCATCCGGCTCGCATTGAAGAGATGGTTGAGAAGGCTCGCCGGGAAGTTGACCAGCGTATCAAAGAGGCCGGTGAACAGGCACTCTTTGAGACCGGTATTACCAGTCTCCATCCGGAGATGGTAAAGCTTCTTGGCCGTCTGCGCTATCGTACCAGCTATGGACAGAATGTCCTCAATCACTCCGTGGAGGTCGCTCATCTGGCCGGCATCATGGCGGCAGAGCTGGGCGTAGACGTGACCCTGGCAAAGCGCGCCGGTCTGCTCCACGATATCGGTAAGTCTGTAGACCATGAAGTTGAAGGCCCGCACGTCACCATCGGTGCCGACCTGGCTAAGAAGTACCGTGAGTCTAAGGAAGTTATCAATGCTATCGCTGCCCACCACGGCGACTGTGAAGCGCTCACTGTCGAGGCGGTGCTGGTCGCAGCAGCCGATGCTATCTCCGCAGCTCGTCCCGGCGTTCGCCGCGAGAGCCTCGAGTCCTATATCAAGCGCCTTTCCCGTCTGGAGGATATTGCCAAGTCCTTCGAGGCTGTTGAAGATTGCTTCGCAATTCAGGCCGGCCGCGAAATTCGCGTAATGGTCAAGCCGGACAAGGTGGATGATGTTTCCGCCGTCGCTCTTGCTCACGACATCGTGAAGAAGATTGAAGCCGAGCTTGAGTACCCCGGTCAGATTAAGGCTACCATCATCCGCGAGACGAGGGTAGTTGACTACGCTAAGTAAAGGGTATAAAATATAATAGCGTGGCAGAAAATAAAAGGGAGCGTTGCCTTATGCAACACTCCCTTTTTCTTAAGGAAAAGACGATTAATAAAATGAATCGCTGCAGACTTAAGCATTACTTTTAAGGAAAAGGAGCTGAAACAGATGTCATTTTTGCGC
>JAZLHS010000082.1:0-2833 GCA_045616885.1 Selenomonadaceae bacterium
TTTACGACCTTATCATCGTTGATTCCAACGACCCCTTCGGCCCTTCGGAAGGACTTTTCACCCGTGAATTCTACGGCAACTGCTTCAAGGCTCTGAAAGAAGACGGTATCATGGTCAACCAGCAGGGCAGCCCCTTCTACAAAGAGGATGCCGACGCCCTGCAGCGAAGCCACAAGCATATCGTCAACACCTTCCCCATCTCCCGGGTCTATCAGGCGCACATTCCTACCTACGCCGCCGGCTACTGGCTCTTTGGTTTCGCCAGCAAGAAGTATCATCCTATCGACGATCTCGATGTAGAGCGCTGGAACAAGTTCAACCTCCGCACTCGTTACTATACACCGCGACTCCATCGGGGAGCATTCTACCTCCCCGCTTTCCTTGAAGAAATGCTTGTGGAGGTAGAAAAAAATGTTGCCCTATAACATCGAAACATTCATCGCCTGCGATGCAGAGTACGATGAAGCGCAGCTCGTAATCTACGGAGCTCCCTTCGACTCTACTACCAGCTATCGTCCCGGCACCCGTTTCGGTCCATCGGCCATGCGCCACGAAAGCTTTGGTTTGGAGACCTACAGCCCTTATCAGGATAAAGACCTTACCGATTACAAGATTTTTGACTCCGGTGATTTAGAGCTCTGCTTCGGCAGCAGCGAAGCTGCTCTGGCCGACATAGAAGAGCGAGCCGACATCATCATGAACGACGGAAAGTTTCCCCTTCTGGTGGGCGGTGAACACCTCGTCACTCTCCCGGCAGTGCGAGCTGCTCTAAAAAAATATCCCGACCTGCACATCATCCACTTCGATGCCCACACTGACCTGCGTGATGATTATCTTGGCGCGAAGCTGAGCCATGCCTGCGTCATCCGCCGCTGCCACGACCTAATCGGCGATGGTCGAATTCATCAGTTCTGCATCAGAAGCGGTGAGCGGGACGAATTCCGCTTCGCCGATATTCATACAGACCTTCATAAATTCGACTTTACCGGTCTTGAAGAGACGGTTGCCGGTCTGAAAGCTTCCGGCGTGCCGATTTACTTCACCATCGACCTTGATTGTCTTGACCCCTCCTGCTTCCCCGGCACAGGAACTCCGGAAGCCGGCGGCGTCACCTTCGCACAGCTTCTGAATGCCATCGAGACAGTCACCGGCGCCAATGTGATTGCCGCCGATGTCAATGAGCTGTCCCCCAGTCTTGACCAGTCCGGTGCCTCCACAGCCCTCGCCTGCAAAGTTCTCCGCGAGCTGATGCTGGCTATCCTCAAGTAAATAATCACATATAAATATATAACGAAGGAGTAGTTAATATGAGTAGAGCCCTTATCATTGGCTGCGGTGGCGTTGCCACCGTTGCTATCAGCAAATGCTGTCAGGTCAGCGAAGTCTTCACCGATATCTGCATCGCCAGCCGCACCGTATCCAAGTGCGAAGCCCTGGCTGCCAAGCTGGCCCCCACCACCAAAACCAAAATCACTACCTGCCAGCTTGATGCTGACCACGCTGAAAATGTCATCAAGGTCATCAACGAATTCAAGCCTGACGTAGTAATGAATATCGCTCTTCCCTATCAGAACCTCGCTATCATGGACGCCTGTCTGGCTACCGGTGTTGACTACCTCGACACCGCCAGCTACGAGCCGGAAGATGTAAACGAGCCGGTATGGCGCGCCCGCTATGAGAAGCGCGTCAAGGAAAAAGGCTTCTGCGCTTACTTTGACTATTCCTACCAGTGGGAGTACATGGAGAAATTCAGGGCCGCCGGCATCACCGGTCTCCTTGGCACCGGCTTCGACCCGGGCGTTACTCAGGCCTACTGCGCTCACGCCCTGAAGCATGAGTTTGACTCCATCGATACTATCGATATCCTCGACTGCAACGGCGGCGACCACGGCTACCCCTTCGCCACAAACTTCAACCCTGAGGTAAATCTCCGTGAAGTTTCCTCTCCGGGTGCATACTGGGAGAACGGCCATTGGGTACAGATTCCGGCCATGTCCCAGAAGGGTGTATATGACTTCGACGGAGTTGGCCCCAAGGATATCTACCTCCTTCATCATGAGGAAATCGAGTCTATCGCCCAGAATATCCCCGGTCTGAAGCGCATCCGCTTCTTCATGACCTTCGGTCAGTCCTACCTGACCCATATGAAGTGTCTGGAGAACGTCGGCATGCTGGGCACTGAGCCGGTCAACTTCAACGGTCAGGAAATCATTCCCATCCAGTTCCTGAAGCAGCTCCTTCCGGACCCGGCCAGCCTCGGCCCCCGCACTGTGGGCAAGACCAATATCGGCTGCATTTTCCACGGCATGAAGGACGGCAAGGAAAAGACCTACTACATCTACAATGTCTGCGACCATCAGGAGTGCTACAAGGAAGTCGGCAGTCAGGCTATCTCCTACACCACCGGTGTACCGGCCATGTGCGGCGCTCTGATGCTCCTCACCGGCAAGTGGAAGCGCCCGGGCGTCTACACCGTAGAGGAGTTCGATCCGGATCCGTATCTGGAGGCTCTCGACAAGTACGGCCTGCCCCGTCGCGAAAGCTACAATCCGGCTCCCGTCGAGATTCACCCCGTAGAGTAAAATGCAGGGCGGTCACAGTTTTCGTATTCGGCCGCCCAATCAAATATCATTGAGACTGTTGCATCACCCAAAGGCTTCCTTCCGGGAGCTGTCGCCGCAGGTGACAGGGGGAAAATCCAACAGTCTCTCTTTATGAAAGGACACAATATGCGCCCTCCTTTTCTTGGTCTAAAAGACTACGTCATCAACGAATTATTCTCCGACAAAAATATCGCTACTCCCTGCTATGTCATTGACGAAGCTGCCCTGAA
>JAZLHS010000083.1:0-7353 GCA_045616885.1 Selenomonadaceae bacterium
GGTGGCGTTGACGCCCACACCGACAGCGGCGGCGCCCCCCACACCGGCGGTGACGGAGATATCATTGAGGGTGTGCTTTGCATCGGCGTTGACTATGATGCCCTTTCTGAGCCGCGTCGCTTCACTGATGCCGACGCTGGCAAGTTCAATTTCGCTGTCTTTGTTGGTTGTTTCTGCGTCAACCAAATATCCTTTGATATTGATATCGTCGCGATTTCCCTTGGCGGATACGGTGCTGTATTCGATTGCCGCTTCCGTATTGCCGGTAATCTTGTTGACGACGACGGTTTCGCCGAGAGCGACGCCGGCCTTGGCACTGACTGCGGCGGAGAGTGCACCGCCGTAGTTTCTCAGGGTATCGCTGCTCTCAGCCAGAACCTCCAGGTTGTTTTCGGCATTGACAACAGCACCGTCCGTGATTTTGGCGGTGACATCGTTTCCTATATTGTTGACGGCGATATTAGCGGAGTTGTTTACTCCGAAAAGACCGACGGCGACACCTGCGGAGATGGCGGTGGCCACATCGGTAATCCTGGCGTCGGAGGCGGCCTTCACCAGCTCGGACTTCACGTTCTGCTTGCCGCCGCTGATTACGGCGGCGGTATCGGCGTCGCCGGTAACCTTGGAAACTGCCGCAGCACCGGATACAGCCCCAAGACCTGCCGTTACGGATGCGGAGAGTCCGTCGGCGGTGCTGATTAGCTTATTGTTGGAAGTAGCCGTCACATTTACAGCGGCGTTGTATTTGCTGCTATCGGTTTCGTCTTTGTCGATATAGGTATTCTTCATTCCGGCAACGGTGTCGGTATGGATGGCGGAGGTGGCCACGCTGCCTTGGACGCTGACCTGTATTTTACCGGTGCCAGCTGCTACTGCACCGCCGGCTCCCACAGCGAGAATACTTGCATTATTTTGGGCATTTGCTATCACAGAGCCGGAAGCGGCAGTAGTTATATCCGCTTCGTTGATTTCCGCCCGGATTTTCTGCTTTTTGTCAGCAGTGCCGATGTCGTTGTTCACTACGGCACCGCCGACAGATACTCCCACCATTGCATTACCGCCGGTGAAGCTGATATTGCCGGCAATGCCTTTCAGGTTGCTGCTGTCAGTGGCGGTAGCGCTGATATTTCCGGCATTGCTGATAGTATTGCGCTTAGTCGTAGAATCTTTCTCATACTTATCAATGACCGCTTCGGTGCTGTTGATGCCCTTGTTAGCGGCGTAGGCACCAATGGCATCGGCGCTGAACAGCCCGCCGCCGGAGGTACTGATGGCTGCGCCCACACCGACTCCCACTGCCAGTGTCTTGGAGGTGTTTTTGCTGTCTACCTTCAAGTCGGCAGTCTTCGCAGCATCTGCACTGAATTTGTCCAAGGTTATTCCCTTGACATAAGCCCCGGTGTTATTTTTGAGATCGTTCTGGGCCCAGGTCATTCCGGCAGCGGCATTTGCCCCGGAGACAGCAGCGAGACCGGCTACCGTGGTCTGGGTGGATTTATTCTGAGCGGCGACCTCCGTATTGTCGGCCTTGATGTTGACATTTTCGAGAGTGGCGGTGGTGTCGTTCTCTGCCCGCTGGATGGTGACGGAGCCGGCAGCGGCGGCGCCCTTTAGACCGGCACTGAAGGCTGACTGAACGGCAACACCGGCGCTGACGCCCACCTGCAGGGTGTCGGAATTTGCGGCGACCTTAACAGAGGGCGCTTCTTCCGTATCAGCAGCGGTGATGTTTACACTGCCGCCGGAGAGCTTCGCCGTGAAGTCATTGTCTATTTTGTTGTGGACGACAGCGGCTCCGACCGTTGCGCCGGAGGTCTTGCCGTTGTTGAGGGTCAGACCCATGGCACTGCCGACGATGAGATTGCCGCCGTTGGTGACAGAGGTATCTGTCTGGTTATACTTTAGAGTTTCCTTGTCCTTGCCTTCTTCGTCTTTTCCCTTAATGGTATCCAGTGTGCCGTCTGCCTTTGTCTCGACATCGATATCCTTGCTCCCGGCATTCTTGACAGCTTCCATATCACCGGCATTCTCGGCTACATCGAAGCCCTCATTTTTCAGCTGGGCGATGTATTCGCTGGCCGTTTCTGTAGAGGTGAGCTTGCCGTCCCGGGCCTCTACATCCAGCTTCTTGGCGTAGATGGTATTGTCAGCCCCTGTGGCATCCTGATTATTAATCGTGGCTTTTACATCATTTTTTACATTGTTGACAGCTACGGCAGCGTTGGCGGTGACATAGGTACGGGATTCACGAGGAACGACACCAAGGGAGATAGCGCCGCCTACCTGCGTCAGATTGCTGACGGCGAGATTGTTTACTGCGCCGAGACCACTGCCGGCGGCGCCGAGGGTACTGCCGGTAATGTCGGCAGTGATGTTATTCGTTATCTTGTTTACCGCAATGGAGGCGCCGATACCGGCAGAGGTTTTGGTGTAGTTGACGCTGAGACCGCCGGCTACCTGCACATCCTTGTCGTAGGCAGTGTTGTTGAGATTGATATCGGCTGTGGAGCTGCCCGCAATAGTGCTGTCCTTCACCTGCGCCTTTACGGTGCTGTCGATGAAATTGAAGGAGCCGGAGGCGTCCACATTGAAGCCGTAGGCATTCTTCCGGTCGCCCTGCTCAATGCCGAGAGCAACACCGGCGGCTACCTGGGTGCCCTTGTTTTCCGCCTTATTATTTATTTCCAGTTCATCGTTGATGGTGGCGCTGTCGATTTCGGCAGCGCTGTTTTTGTTGATGTTGTTTACCGCTACGGCACCGGACAGAGAGGCGGAGAACTTGCCACCCTCACCACTTCCGGCGTTGTTTCCCGCCTTGGTAAGGGCCGTGGCTCCGCTGTAGGAACCGATGAAGGTGCTGTCCGCTGCACTGACATTGACGGTTTTATTCTCGGTGGGAGCGGCTCCGGTGTAATCTGCCGCCCTAGTAGTCGGGGTCAGATTGACCGTGACCTGAGACAGCTTCGCCTCGGTGCGCTCGTTAATATTATTCCACGATACGGAACCGGCCACGGCGATATTGACCTTGGAGGATTCGTCAGTGTTGGGGTCAGGGTTCGCCGGGTTGGGCGGTTGCGGGGCATTTCCTGCCCCATTACCGCCGATGCCGTTGGCGTTGACGCTTGTATCGTTGAGATTACCCACGCCGGGCAAGTTGATATTCGCGCCGGAGTTTTCCTGTCCGGCTGCGCTATCACTCTTTTGACCACCGGCAGAGACACCGGCCACTGTAAGAGTATTGATAACGCCGCTGTTATTAGCGGTGGTATCTACTCCGTTAGCATTCCATGTTGCTGCACCGTCGGTATCGGTAGCTTCGATATTGCCCACCAGAGCCTTGCTGTGGACATCGTAGGAGACGACACCGACGCTGGCTCCGAGAGCTGCGGCATTGGCGCGGGTGACCTCACCGGCCACGTTGGTGAGAACGGTCTGATTATTGGCAGTAATATTGATTTTGCCGGTTGCCTGATCACCGGGCACCTTGCTCTTGCCGTCCTCGGTGTCAACCATGCCGTAGACCCGGGCTGCCGTGAGCACGGCATCATCATCTACCTTGACGACACTCTTGGAGCTGCCTCCCATGTAAGAGGTCATACCGGTCACACCGACTTTGCTCGCCTTTGCTCCGCCTACGGCAACGCCAACATTCATCACATTGTTGTCAGCAGCGACATCCACCTCGCCGCCGCTGAGGGTCGCACCGTTGTTGATGATGACCTCACTGTTGCTGTTATCATTCTGTATTCCAACAGTGCCTCCGACGCCGATATCACCGCCGGAGGTGGAGCTGATAGCCGGAATGAGACTCCATTTGCCGGAGACAAGCACATTGCCGCTGTTGGTCTCGGCGGTGGTCTTTATATTTCCTTGGGGAGCATTTGCCACAATGTTGCCTGATTCATCTACTGTCGGCAAGGACAGCAGGCTTGCATTGCTGCCGATTTTGACATTGGCCTTGTCGGTGATGTTCTGGATACCGACGGTGCCGGTAGCAATAACCTTAGACCCGGCGGGAGCCTGAGTGGGCCGGCTGCTGGCAGCGGTGTACATAGTGGCCCAGCTGGCAGCGTCTGCGTAGCTTTTTATCGCCTCTCCGGTAGCCGCTAAACCAAGCGCCGTCCCGGCGGCGGTTGCTTTCAGCTTTTCAAGAGCTTCCTTGGCTTTAGCTGCCGCCTCAGCTGCCTTGTCCGAATCGTCAGGTTTCTTGAATTGAGTCAAAGCCTCTATGGATGCCGTCAGCTGATCCCAATGGTTTTTGGCAGTATCTTTGATACTGGGGCCCAATTTACTCCAATTCTCCTTTACTATATCCCAGCTGGCTTTCAGGGCTTCATTCATAAAGGTAAGACGATTGTATCTGTCGTTCACAGTGGCAGCAGCAGACACATCTCCGGTGAGGGTGACCAGCTGCACATTATCACCTACGATAGTATCGGCCTTGTTTTCCATCTTTTCCACGGCCACAGCGGCATTGGCACCGGCTTTTACCTTTTCCATTTCTATGGCGAGGATGCTGGTAGTTTGGATGTTCTTGTCGATGATGGTAACATCGGACTTCACATCCACTCCGGCAGCAGCATTAATGGCCGAGCCGGTCTTCAGGTCAACCTTGGCCTGATTGCTGGCGTTTGCCACAGCTACAGCCGCACCGGTATCGAAATACTTACTCCAGCTGTCGGCTGTCGTAACATCTGTTTGGGTATTGGCCTCGTCGGCAGCATCCTGAGTCTCGCCCATGAGCCCCTGAATTTTTTCCTTAGCGCTCTTGACGAACTTGATGGACATAACCTTGTCCCCAAACTTCTTGAAAGCACTCTCCTCCTCCGGGCCATAGGCGTTAGAGGTCTTAATATCAAAGCCGGAAACCAAATCGTTTGCAGACACGGAAATTAGACCGCCGGTGAGCTTTGCCTTGTTTTCCACCGTGGCACTGGTGTCGGTATTGACAATGTTTACGGCACTGCTGGCTGCTGTATTGCCGTCAGCCGCGACGCCGATGGTGCTGGAGGTAGTGGTATCGGTAACGGCAGCGACAATCAGGCCGCCGCCGGCAGTGATGGAACTCGCAGCAGCTTTGGCGGCATCTATAGCCTCAGCATCACCAGCCGGGGCATCCGTCGGAGCATCGACCTTCTCGTTGATGGTAATCTTGGCTTTGTTGGTCTGATTTACGATACCCACAACCGCATTGAAGTAAGAGGAAACCGTCTCTGTTCCTCCCGCTGCTCCTTCGATAGCCGCGGCGGCAGTAGCAGAGTTGGTGGCGTTTGCGCCGATAACGGTATTGCCCTCGGAGTTTATCGAGGACTTGCTTTCATACTTGTCTCCGTTTTTGGTAACTGTCGCCTTGCCGGTGACATTGGTTATGGCCTCGGCTCCTGTATTCTCCCAGACAAGAGTGCCCTTGACCCAGTCACTTCCTGAGCCTCCCTCTTCTGCCTCTTTGGCCTGAATGGCAAACTGAATGTCGGCGGTAGCCTTAGCGGTGGAGTTGATGTTGATATTGCCGCCGACTTTGACATCCGGCGTTTTAGTTCCATCTTCCTCGGTCTTTGTGTAAGTGTAAGGAGTTTTTCCGTCTTCTTTTTTAAGAATTTCTGCCTTAAGCTCTGCCTTTTCGCCTACGGTGACCTCAGCCTTGCTGTTTACAAAGCCGAGGGCAACGTTCAGTCCATTGAGTGTATCTACGCCCTTCTTTGCCACATCACCGGCCTTGCTGGACTTAACGGCATCCGGTATCATCTTAGTGATGTTTTCGACTGTCTGGTTCTTGGTAAGAATATCACCAAGCCCTGTAGAAGCTTCGGCCTTGTAGGAAGCTTCGGCGGTGGCAGTGATGTTCACATTGGCACCGGTGACCTTGCCGTTGACAGTGGTGACAGCCCGAGTCTGCGCAAGCTGCTTGCTCAGATTGTTGCTGTCATTTTCGTCGGGAGTCTGCTCCAGGATAGCGGAGGAGCTTATCTCCGCATTGCCCACTGCCTCAATCACTGCCCCTTCACCGACTGTGACTGTGGCCTTCATGGCATTATTCTCATCTTTGCCATCGGTATTATGGTTCAATTCATCGGTTGTTGCGGTAAGGTTAATACTGCCATCACCGGTCAGAGTGGAATCATTCGGGTCGGTAAGTATGATGTTGCCATCAGCGTCCGCGGTGGCAACAAGTCTCTCCCCGGATTTAACAGTAGCGCTGAATACACCTGAATTGACGGTATTTTCAAAGACTACTCCTGTTTTAAGCACAGCATTATCACCGGCTGCCTTGCCTACTTCGATATTCGCCGCAGATAAGGTAATGGCCGTAGCCGCATTCATGGTGCCGTGGACGGCGATAGTGCCGCTTCCGTTAATGGGGATATTAACTGCTTCAAGAGTACCGGTCTCACCAAATCCTGCCATTTTCCCCTGTGCGAGATATTTACTCTGAAAGGTGAGATATTTTTGCACCGTTTCAGCATCTGCCGTCCAAATTTTCGTTTTATCAAACTCGTTACCTGAGGCTTTTTGGGCATAGGCTGCATTATTAAAAAAATCCTCAGTCGGAGTCATGACAGTCAGAGCCCCGGCGTTGATAACGCCGTCAGCACTTACCACCATTCCCTTGGGACTGAGGAAGAAAAGGTTACCGCCAATCTGATTGTTGCGCACAGCGTTGACGGTACCTGCGATATTTATTTGATTCTGAACCATGTTCACCAGTGTGTTGACGGTGGGGCCATCGGCTGTTTTTTGGAAGAACAGGTTGGCAGTCTGCCCACTGGTGACATCAAAATAGGTGAAGCGATTCAAGCCGACATTGTTTGCGGCGTTAATTTCTTCAGCGTAAATATTGGCAACATTATCCTTTATCAGGCTTTCAGTACCGCCAACGCGCATGATGCCGTTATCGCCCTCTGCAGCCTCAGACCTGCGCAGCATGCTGCCGGAGCCAAATCCGGACATAAAGAAGCCTGCCGCCAGCATGGAGCTGACGAGCTTTTTAGATTTATTTATCTGCTCAGTTCTTAACTGTTTTTTCTGAGCTGCTTTCCGCATACTTCTTTTCATGATAGTCATAGTGGTCATCCTCGCTTGAACCAACTTAACACTCATATTTCTGAGCGTTGAATACACTTTTACTCATTTATTATAATATGAGAAAGATTTATTTACAATAAAAATAGGGTTCCATCCGCATGACCTTTTTCCCATTTTTAACAATCTGTGCGTATTTTAATTAATTTTAACATCGAAATGTATTTTTGGCGAAACCCATTGATATCAAAAAAAAAAAATACACCCCAACGCCCCCCGAAAGGCGATGAGATGTATTGGGTCTAAAGTCCCGCGCAGAAGCCTCCCATTTAG
>JAZLHS010000084.1:0-2959 GCA_045616885.1 Selenomonadaceae bacterium
ACCTCGGCCACATTGTTCTCGCCGAGAGTCGGCTGAGAAGCAGCGGCCCCGGCCGCGGCGGCTACATTCGTTACCGCCGCGGAGCCGGCGGCAGGAGCAGAGCCGGTAGCGCCGGAGACCGTGGACTGATTTACGATAGTAGGATTGGTGACAGAGGAAGCGGCATCCAGCTGACTGAGTGAGCTGGAGCCGGTGCTGTTGGCTGCTACGGCATTCCTTGCGGCGTTATTTGCGGAGAGGACGCCGCTCTCATGGTCGATGGCGTTTGGACTTGCCTGCTGAGGAGCGGTGACATTCAGGACGGGGCCGCCGGACTGGCTTTCTGTCATGCCGGCGTTGGGAGCGACATTGGCACTGGTCTGTCCCTGAGCGGCATTCATGGCGATGATTTCCTGAGCGGAGCCCTGCTGAGCGGTGCCGTTGACAGAGCCTTCGGCAGCGGCCTCCTGATTGCTGGCGGTCTGCGTTTCCGGAGCCGGGTTGGCGGCAGACATGGAGCCGGTGGCGGCATTCTGCTCGACGGCATCATCGTTTCCGCCGGCAGACTTGCGGCTGGCGGCAGAGTTCTCCTGTGCGGTAGTGATGGCTCCGGCGGAGGACATTCCCTGTGCTACAGCCTTGGCAGCCTGCTGTGCGATGGCCTGAGCCTCGCCGCCGTTACCGGCTTTCTCCAGACTGCTTCTCAGTTCGCGGCGGACATCCTCTGCTTCCTGAGCTTTATTATAGAGGTCTTCGTCATGCTCTTCGATGAAGTCCATTTCCTCAGTGGACAGCTCCACGCCCTGATAGAGCTTCTGACGGATGGACTGTACCTGCTCCTGGGGGTCTCCGTTCCGGTCGGGGACGGCGGACAGCTCGGGTGTGAAAGCCGGGGCATCGATGCTGGACTTGCGGTCTGCACCGGCAGCTTCAGTAGCCGGTGCGGCGGCAGACGCCGGCTGATAGGCAGAGGCTGCACCCTGCCGGCTGATGGCATAGCTGCCCTTCAGCTGTTCATTCATTCCGTTGACTTGGCTTACGCCGTTGATTGCTTCCGGCATATCGAACACCTCTCCTTGGTTTATTGCCGTAGGAATAAAACTTCCTATTTATAGACTTATACTTATAGAAATTTTACCGCCGGTCTGTCAAACAGTCAAGAATATTAGTGTAATGATATAAAAGTTGGGACTATTAGGGAACAAAAAAACCGCCCCATAAGAGGCGGTGTAATTTCTGGCTGGGGTAGCTGGACTCGAACCAACGAATGCGGGATTCAGAATCCCGTGCCTTACCAGCTTGGCGATACCCCAGTGATGTGAACAAGAGATATTATATTGTATTCAATGTTGATTGTCAACAGGTTTTTAGAATTTTTTATTTTGGCTCCCATGGCGTCCTGAATTGACAAAAGACATAGGTATAATATAATGGAAGCCATAAAATGTAATCCATACCACAGGATCCCCTATAGGGGAGGCTATGAGACTGATTATAGGATAAGGAGAATTTCTATGCCAGTATCCATCAACTACGTACGCAACAAAAATATCTCCACCGCTCCCGGTCCGGACTGGCTGACTGTCGCCGCCGGCAGGGAAGTCCGCCGTCTCCATGAGAGCATGGCGGCATTTGCTCCTACAGAGCTGAAATCACTGAAAAATTTGGCAAAGCAGCTTGGCGTGAAGGCAATATATGTGAAGGATGAATCCACCCGCTTCGGGCTGAAAGCTTTTAAGGCTCTCGGTGCCAGCTGGGCGATAACCAGAGTCATCTGCGACAAGCTCGGCCTCGACTATCGTGCCGTTACTTTCGTTGAGCTTCGCTCCGAGAAATATCGAGATGCCATTCAGCAAATGGTCTTCGCCTCCGCCACCGATGGCAATCACGGCAAGGGCGTTGCTTGGACGGCTCATGAGCTGGGCTGTCAGGCATATATCTTCATGCCCCGCGGCACGGTAGAGGCTCGCCGGACGGCTATCATCGCTGCCGGAGCCACTGAGTGCACCATCACCGACATGACCTACGATGATACAGTCCGCATGGTAGCAAAGCGAGCCGAGCAGGAGGGCTGGACTGTCGTTCAGGACACCTCTTGGGAAGGATACGAGGTCGTCCCTCGTCACATTGCCGAGGGATACATGACTATGGCGGCGGAGTCCTTGGAGGCACTGCGTGAATACGAGGGCGATGACAAAGCCGTGCCGACCCACGTATTCCTGCAGGCAGGCGTCGGTGCTATGGCCGGCGGCGTGGCCGGCTACATGGTGAACGCAGCCGATGAGGCAGGCAAGCCTCGCCCGGTCATCAGCGTGGTCGAGCCGAACGAAGCGGCCTGCTTCTATGATACGGCTGTCATCGGAGACGGCGAGCGTCATCCGGCGGGAGGCAATGCCACTACAATCATGGCTGGATTGAACTGCGGTGAGATAGCACCGATGGTCTGGCCGGTGCTGAGAGATTTCTCTTCCTACTATCTCGCTATGGATGATTACGCAGCTGCGGAGGGAATGCGTCAGCTGGCGCATCCGATAGGAGATGACCCGGTGGTGGTCGCCGGTGAGTCCGGAGCCTCCGGCTTCGGAGCCGCTCGTCTGATTCTTGCTCACGATGAGCTGAAAGCACTGCGGGAAGAAATGGGCTTCGATGAGAACAGCATCGTTCTCCTGTATAATACCGAGGGCGATACCGACCCGGAGAATTATCGCCGCGTCGTTGACGAAGGAGCCTACCCGCTGCCGTAAAATTTTTATAGAAGTCCTAAAGTAGTCTAAATATCCCACGATAAAGTTGTTGGAGAACAGTTTTTATCGTGGGATTTTTAATTTGCCTCCACTTTAGGGGAGTTGCCAATATTCACTATCTGCCTCCCCTTTAGTGGAGGTGCCAATATTTACTATCTGCCTCCCCTCTAGGGGAGTTGCCAATATTTACTATCTGCCTCCCCTCTAGGGGAGGTGCCCGAAGGGCGGAGGGGTAA
>JAZLHS010000085.1:0-18977 GCA_045616885.1 Selenomonadaceae bacterium
ATTTTGGTAAACCACATGGCAGACATTATCGCACTGAGAAGTCTTCCCGCCCTACAAGAGAGCAAAACGCTCAATTGGCATTTAGAAGTCCTTGAAGAGCTGTACGCAAAAATCAACGTACCAATGGGCGATGCGTACAAAACGGCTGAACGGAACATCAAGAGATTTAATAAAGCAAGAATGAGCCTTGCTTAACAAAACAGTCGAAACAGGGATTGCTCCCTGTCAGCAGGAGACGGCTTCCCTGCTCTGATGATGACAAGCCAAAGGAGGTAAACGAAATGGAAATGTGTATCCAAATTTGCTACATGATTTTGGGCTGGGGAATCGGAACAATCCTACTGACTCTGGTTGACGAATGGTGAGGGGACGAGCATGGTTAAAGCATATCCAGTGGCTAAACGGACAAGGACGGTATACCACATCGTCACAGGCGACAAGACACGGTTTGGGCTGTGTCAGTACAGCACCACCCGCAAGAAAGAGGCTATCGCCTACGCTAACCAGATGGCACGGCAGATTAAATCACCCGTCTATGTTGTTGACGAGGCGTTAGCAGATATTGTCGACAGGCTCACTTACATGAGCCGTGAAACCGCCGGTGTGCTCTACTACACGTTTTGAAATTAAAAGGAGGTATAACAACATGGAAACTATCAAAATTAAGCTGTACCCATTCGGTGAACTGTCTGACACGGCAAAGGAGGTTGCCGTGGATGAAACAAGGTGCAGTGATGGGTACCTGTGGCACGAATGGTGGCTTGATGCCTACGACTGCTTTATCGACTATGCTAAAACCGAATACGGGATTGACATTGACCCGAAAGATATTTGTTTTTCCGGCTTTTACCATCAGGGAGACGGCGCAAGTTTTACCGGTGACATACCGCTGGAAACACTCTTAAAGCTGTACAAGGAGTCCGGAATCCGCATACCGATGTTTGAGGAAATCGTAGCAAGCAACATCACCGGTTATATCGAACAGACTAGCAGCCGTTACTGCCACGAAAAAACCGTGACCGTTCATCTCGATATATGCACCTACGGATGCCACCGGCTGGAAGACAAAATGCAGGAGCTTGAAGACTACATCGAGTCGTGGAAAGATGACCTGTGCAACAAGCTGTACACGATGCTTGAAAACGAATATGAGTATCTGACTAGCTACGATTGCATAGCAGAGCAGTTAGGTTATGACGATAAGCCGTTATACACAGAAGACGGGCACTACTTCCGGTACAGTGCATGAGAAAGGAGAATACACATGGACGCAAATACGGACCGGATGCAGGAGATTGAGAGCCGCGGCAAAAGAAAACGGCTTGAAATGGCCTATCGCCGAACGGCTACACGGCTAAAAGCCGGGTATCTTCCGAAGGAGGCGGGCAAGCTCGAAGGGCTTGCCCTTGCCCTTGAAATCGTATATGATGTGGATGAGGTTTTGCTCGAGAGTATCAAAGCCAATCCATATATCCGCAAAAACATCAAGGAGGCTGGAAAGTGAGGTTTATTCGTCCGAAAAAGCCACTGTCTATATCATATAAGTGGGTAGCAAGTCGGATGACAAAGGAGCTGACAGAGTACAAGCATGATGATATATGGCTGTGTGTAGCCAAAGACGGCAGTTACCGTATTTATCGAGACTATCAGCCGATACTCATCGGCTGTCTTATCCGGCATTATGACCGGGAACACCTGCCAACACCACAGGAGCTGAAGGAGTTTGCCGAAGTCGCTCCGTGGAAGCTGAAATGGTTTTACTGTGAGCCGTGGGATAGACGGCGGTTAGAGCAGCAGCTTAAAGCCATGGGATTGTACAAAAAAGTTGTCCCAGAGTCCGAACAAACGGACACCCCATGAGATAGGATAGTGGTAGGAGGTATGAGAAATGAAGCTGAGTAAAAATAAGAAGATGGAGTTTGTAATCATAAGTAAAGAATATGACGATGGCTATGATGCCTATATTGTGAAGACTTATGTAAATGGTGCCATACGCCGGATTGCAGTACGCGAGGATGGTGATGTAGCTGTAATCGATGATGAGGACAATCCTGTGGCATATGCTGTGGAAGCTGTCGCAGAAGCGCTCGGCGTCACCGCAAAAGAAGTCATGACCATTTGCAAAATCATCAACGGCACCGGCATTATCGGTAAATGGGAAGAGGAAGGGTTTCCCCTTTATCCGCAGACCTACGGGATGGTGGAGCTTGAGCGCAATCTTGAGTATGTCGCTGAGAGAATGGCAGCGTGTAGCATGGAGATTGAGCACGGGCATTTTGATAATCTCGAAAAAAACGAGGAAGGCTACCTTACCTGCCCCGAAATCGAAAAATTGAATAAGGAACTGGACGAATTGCAATGCAAGTCCGATGGTCTTATCGTCGCACTCGGTCATGCGTATGCAGTAGCCTTACGGTACACTGTTTACACCGATGCTATCAATGATGTTAATTCGTGGTTCACTCGCATCTTCGTGCAACATGAGCATGAGATATTCGCAAAGAGGAGGAATAGGGAATGAAATTTGACAACGAATTGGAAATAGCCGTCTACATGGACATGGGATATAGCCGGAAAGCAGCAGAAGAAAAGATTGCGAATGGTTTCTTCGTGATGACTACGGATGAATACGAAAACAAATATCGCCCGCAATTCCCACCAGAAGACACCGATAGCGTCGAGGAGCTTAAGACTGTAGGTTCCCTGTATATGAAGCTGCACACATACAAGGGTGTGGAATATGTTGTTCAGGTGGCTCAGTAGTGCATATATTAACACATAAAAAATAAGGGTGGCTCATTACGAGTCACCCTTTTAATTTACTTGCCCGACAGGTCGCGATAATACTTTGTAGCGTTGGATTCTTTTCCATCCACAGTAACATTTACTAGGCTGCCCCGTGATGGGTCAACCTTGTTGGCTATAGTCTCCCGCACCATGTTACCATACCCGTGAAGCTCCCATAATCTATCCAGTTGCTCCGGCGTATATTCTGCCTGGTGTTTCCGGATAAACGCTTCATATTCGTCCAACGCATTACCAAGCTGTGCAACATATTCCGGTGTTTCAGCTTGACTGCCCGGCTGAACGAGCCCAAGCAGCTGATTAAAGGTGTTCTGCGTCTGCCGTTCTGTAGCCTTTGACATGTCCGCTGTCTGTGTGCCGGTGGACTTGCTGACCTGTGCCGGATTAAAGCCGGTACGAGCGTAAATAGCAGCATCAGCAGGAGACCAGATACCAGCCTGCACCATTGCATCAGCGGTATTTGCTCTCTCCTGCAAGGCTCTCTGCCGTGTTATTTCCTGTCGGCGGTCATATTCCTGCTGCCGCATATTCTGCAACATTACAGCCTTGTTCAGGGCATCCTGTGCCGCTTCTTTCTTCGCCCTTTCCGCTGCTTCCGTCTTTGAGTTGGGAGTCATAGTCATAAGGGCTGCTGCAAACTTTGGGTCTACGGTGGCAAGCTGGGCTATAGCGAGGTCACGATTAACGCTATCGCCCTGCTCTCTTGCCTGTCTGTATGTCTCAATGTGTTTGTTGCGTTTAGCCTCTGCTATCTTGTCATCAATTCCCATGCGTGCGAAAGCCGCTTCAATGGCTCTAGGGCTATGCCCTTTTTGTCTTAAAGCCAGCCACAGCTTTGTTTTTGCATCCGGGTCAGCGTAATTTATATTCCCCGGAACGCTTTGAGGCTCCGCATCTGCTCCATCAGCTCTTTTTTTTTAGCTTCTTCCGCAAGCTGATTAAAGGCGTTGCTCTCATTTAGGCTATTCTGCATTGCGACCAACGGAGTACCGCCCTGTGTGGGTGCGGTCTGTGGTGCGTTGCCCATGAGCTGACCGAGAGAAGCCCTGCCGTATGCGGAGGCTCCCTGCGGTGCTGGCATTACCGGATTCATCCCTGCTGCGTCTAACTGCTCCTGTGCCAGCTGTGCCGGTGTTTTGTGCTGCTCCTGTGTGGGTGCGGATGGTGTATATCCTTCCGTGTCCACGGCGGCGTTGTAGCTTGGTGTAGCCTGCTCTACCGGGGCACCATATTCCATCATCGGTGCTGCTGCCTCCGTCAATGCATTGGCAACCGGCTCACTGATAACAGGTGTTTCCTGTGCTGCCTGTTCCACTGGTGCTTCCTGCTGTGCTGCCGAAGGCATCGGGACGAAAGCGGGCTGATTCTGCTGTGTCGGCTGCCATGAAATAACGGCAGGAGCTTCCGAGGCAGGAGCCGGTACTGCTGCTCTCTGTGCAATGTTGCCAAAAGAAACGGGGTTCCATTCGCCCGGAGTGTAGGTGTATGCCTTGCCGTCTGCACCGGTAACTGTAACCGGCGTACCATCATAGGCGGGAACGCTGTCTCCGATATATGCTTTCGGTGCTGCCTGTGTCACCGGTGCGGTATACTGTGCTGCAGGAGTGCTATGCTGAGGCATATCATTCTGTAGCTTGTAGCTATCTTCTAATGCCTTTCGTTCTTTTCTGTCCTGCATCCGCTGGCGAATACCCGCCCCCAAATTAGCAAAGAAATCATAATAAGGATTGTTGTAGTATGTTCCGTGATTTGTACTATTCTGTGCCATAAAAAATTCCCCCTGCGATTAATTAAATCAATGCCCAATGAGCTTTGAACCAAATGCCAAACCCATGCCTAGCCAATCCGGCTTACTACTCTGCGACTGCGTTGTGGTGCCACTGCCTCTGAACGCTGACAACGGCTGCGTAACAGCTGTGTTTTCAAGGCCTGTGGTGTAGCCGTACATTGCGTTAGGTGCAATCAACGCCGACTGCTGACCTTGTGCTGTTACGCCAATCGGCTGTGCTGCCAATCCTGCTTGCTGTCCCGCTAACCCGCCGAGCTGCGATACATTCTGATTGAACGACTGAGCCATTGCGTTTGCCGTAGATGTGTCAATATCTGCAAGATTTTTGTTGGTAACGGAGCTGTTCAGAACGCCACGGCTACTAAGGTCATTGACTGCCGAGCCAACCGTCTTATTAACGCCCAGCTTGATAGCATCGCTCATGTTGTCAAGGTATGATGTTGGGAGCTGACCTTTAGCAAGGTCATTAGTCAGGTTTTGAGCGTTGGTAATATTGCTCATTGCTCCATTGACTAACGACTGATAATCTACATTCTGTAGACCGTAGTTGCTAGTGGCTAGGTTTTTGAATTTAGACAGTAAATCCAAAGCCATAGGCGAGGCTTTATCTGCGTAATTCACTGCGTAATTAGCCAATTTGTTCTCCTGCGGTGACATTTCGTAGGAAGATGACGACTCGCTTCCTCCTTTGCCACCGCCCCCGCCAAAGAGCTGTAAGTTAAACTTCATGCTTTACCCTCCATGTGAAAGTATAGACTTTACCATGTGGCGTTGCCGTTAAGGTTTCGCCTTTTTTATTTTTGGCCGTATACCTTATATCGCCATTCCGGTTTTCGACAGTCACTATCTTAAATCCCAATCGGCGTATAAACGGTTTAGGTTTCCGCAAAATAATTGCCGATATAGCCTCCAGCTTATGCTCTACGGCAAAGTCATAGGCTATCTTTACCCAATAATCCACATCACCGCAAAGCTGCCAGATGTAGACATTGTTATCGGCAATGCTGTACTCGCAAAAGCCCTTATCCGGCGTAAAATACATATCAAAAGCGTTGTGTCGCTGAAAGGTTTCCTTTGTGTGCTTTTCATAAAAAGCAATCCATTCAGAAAGCTCCATCATTTCACCTTCATAATGTAATAGACGGCACAGTACGGCGGTACAATATCAACCGGCGTTGACATCATAGCCTCTTCCGGCGTAATCCCTGTTTGGTGGGTATCTGCCCTGTTGCTCAATCCTTTTGTCGCATACGGTGAACCACTCCGCTCCGACCGGCCATAGCCTTTGCCCGCACCGCTCGACTCGTTGTATACGCCGTTGGTTATGACAGTACCGGTAACACCATCACTTATAGTCTGAACGGCAGCATTAATACCACCATGAGAATCACTATCGGTACTACCGGCAGCGGCCAATGTGTGCCTATGCTCCGGCAGATTATTTGCTGTCAGTTTAACAGACCTTGCACCACCAAAACTTCCCTGCTCATAGTCGCCACCGGCGCCAATTACAAATCTATCACGAAGGTCTGGTGTGCCGTTAGTGCCATCGCACAACGCCCAGCTTTTGGGAATTTTTGACTTCTCGCCGTGAAACATAATTATCGTCCCAAGTGGCAGTGTATAATCCTCCACAAGCTGTTGCATCCTGAGACGAAATTCGGTCATCGTCTCATTCATACTGTCAACAACTTCGTTTATAACCTTTTCTATTTCGGCAATCGTTGAGTTGAAGCTGATAAACATCCGATAAATGCGTGATGTTTCCAATACCTGTTTACCCCAAGCAGTTCTATTCTGCTCACTGCTGCCGGGCGAAACATCTACAGGATAGCCCGGCTCATAAAATTCGCTGCCGGGTCTGTTAAGCTCTATGTTTGCCATGTCACACCTCCGTTATTGCGGCTTCAATTTCGTTGATTATTACAGCTGACCCTAGACCAGCACCGCCCAAGTCAAGCGTCCTGTCACGATACACCATCCAGCTTGTGTTAAATTGGTTTTTCAGCGGATAAATTAACGCATTATCCTGTGCTATCAATGTTGTATCGTTTTCTATTGTAGGAGAATCCTGCTCCGTGTCCGCAAGCCGCATGGATATTTTCCCTTGCCCCGTGATAATATCCGCATCGCCGAAATCATCCATCAGCGGGACATAAGCTATTCGCATGCGCTTTAAGAGGAAATCATGGAACGATGTATGGGATTTTGCTGCGAACTTCCACCGCAAGGGCGTTTCATCCTCGCTGTAACGGCAATCGCCATACCCGCCTTTATCCAGCTGCGTAACGCTATCTCCCCTGCACAGCAAAACATCAGACCGGTTACGGGCAATTCCGGTCACTGGCTTGTTAAATTCCCGCATAAAGAAAGCGTTATAAGACAAGTCGTAGATTATAGCCGTGTTGCTTGTGCCGGTAATCCAAACCTGATTCAAAATAGGGAGGAAACAGGTGATTGAGTCTGTTGACAGATATGAGAATATGCCGGTGATATTTGCCGCTACATTCTGAGGCTCAATATCGCCGTAATCTGCCGTGGTCTGCAAGTAAAACATACCCGACCTTGTAACCGCAAACACACCATTCTGCACCGCAACATAAGACCGCTCATTGATGCATTGGATGTTTCGGGCAATTTCTTTCAGGCTCCAATTGGGATATACACCTGACAGCCGATACACTTTGCCATCATATTTGAGAACGATAATATCGGACGACAAAGCACAGACTCCAAGGATATAGGCCTTCTTGCCCTCACCTTCCTTGTAGCCTACATCTATCCATTTAGCAGAGCTGTCGTCATTGCTGTCGTCAGTCCACATTCTTTCATCACCAACACCGCTACATTCAAGGCGGTAGTCATGCCATATATATACCCGGCCATCTTTAATGAATACGCCGTTGCATACTTTCGGCGTTTCACCACCCGATGTGTGGTCTTTTACGCATTCATAAAGGTTGTCGTGATATGTCAGAAGTTCGTTCGCCTTGTATTCGGTGTTGATATTCCAGCCATCTTCCCTGTAGACAAGCTCTCGCCATAGGCTATCATCAAAGATAAGACCGCTGACATGACTCTCCAAAGACCGATAATACTTGCCGTTGTGCAGTACTACCTTGTCTTTTAGATACGCTTTGTCTACAGCCCAATCCCCGGCACTGTTTCTTTTTGCCCAACGGTCTGTTCCGTCTTTTGTCAGGTCGGGAACGATAGCGTAAAACTCTGTACCATCCCAATACTGCAACTCACCGCCGGAGGCTACTAAAAGGCCGTCCTCCCACATTGCTGCCATAGGTTTACCATCGCCGGACAAGTCACCCAGGCAAACACAGTCAGACGGCTCAACGCCTTTCATGTCTACCAGCCTTGTTTTATAGACCTTTCGTGTCTGCTCATCACACAGAAGATACACATTGTTTATTTCGTCAAAAAACAAGCTGTCCGCTCTAACTCCGGGCGGTGTTTTGAACAGCATTGCCGTCCCGCAACAGGTCTGCAAAGCTCCTGTGTTGCGGTTAAGCTCCATGTTTATACACTCTGCAAGCTGATTGTCTTTGATTAGTTCTGGGACGGAGGTTGTGTTAAGACCGCCGGTAAAGTCTTTGCGGGTAACAGTCTGCTGCTGGTGTTTAGCCGTTAGCTTCATTGCCTACCGCCCCCAATGCTGCCTGAATAATTGCGTCTAATTGTTGTCTCAGGTTGGTGTCCTGCTGTACATCGTATTCGTGCTGATTCAAAGCGTAGATACAGGCCATGTCTACAACAATCATGTCGTAAGTATCGTTGTTCCAGAACGGCATTACGCTTTCAATGTTCACATTTACAGGCATAAAGAAGAATTTAATCTCCACCGCCTTGCTGCCGTCAGTGATTTTGAACTCTGTCCCCTCACGCTTTACCGGAAAGCCGCCAGCCAAACGGACAAAATTCTTTGGCACGGGAGCCTTAACCATTGACGAGACCACTATCTTTTGAGTCAGAATAGGGTCATTGCGAGTTATTAAGGCACCGCCAAGATATTTAACAGCATCGTTAATGTAGTTGACGATAATCTCATCGCTATAGCCGGTATCGAACTGGTCGTTTATCCGCTCACGAATGAGGGATACAGCTTCTTTTACTAGCATCTAATCCCTCCTATACGGCAAAATCCATTTTGATTTTTACATTGGTGTATTTACGGCGAGGAATTATCTTCTGTGCTTCATCTGCCACATACTGAATAGCTACATCCACAGTGCCGTTGTTCATTACTGTTCTTGTAGTCATACAGAGAATATCGAAGAATGTCATCGGCAAAGAGATTTCCCCATCTTTTTCCGCCTTTTCCACAAAGCCTTTGTAGAACATCGTGCATGAAACTTTTGCGTAAAACTTGTTGTTTGTGATGACATAGCTTCCTTCGTCGAGTCCGCCTGTTGAGGGAGACATCAGGTAGCTATCGCTTTCCCTAACCACTTGACGAACCGTAATATAATCATCGGGAAGGTCAATACCTTCCCCGGCTTCTTCCGCTTCTATATCTAAAGACTTATCGAAAAAGTCTGTATTTTTCGTTGAGAAATAGTTGGCAGCGATACGGAGAGTCTTATTCAAGGCGTTGAGAATGTCCCAATCCGAATATCTAACCTCGTCCATATCCTTTTCATCAATTCTTATCTGAGCAATAACATCGTTTACCGCTATCATATAATCACCACACTTTTTGTTTGTAAGGTATAGCGAACTCAGGGTGATGCTGAAAGAATTTTTTTACATTCTTAATGTATTCGTACTTATCTTTGTGCCGACTAGCTTCAACTGCTGCTCTTAAATGCACATCAAAGCACCAATATTCCTGCGGGATATAGCCAAGGCACACAATATCCCTACCACGCCGTCCACCCTCTTTTCTCGCCTCTGCTGCTTCTCTTGCAGCCGTGCCTATATCAAAGGTGTTGCGGAGTCTTGCTGTACCGTCACTTCTGTCAAAGCTAAAATCCTGCTTTACAATCATATTATCTCCCCATAATAACGGTAGCCCCGGTTGTCCGAGGCTACCACTGAACTACTATTTGTTGCTCTGATTAAGCGCGGGAACGCTTAATATTGCAAATGCGGGCGGAAGCAAGCGGCTGAGTTGCTTCCAGACCATATTCGGATTCAAGAACGAACTCGTTGTAGGAGCCTTTCTTTGCAAGGCCATTTACCTGATGCGGCTTATTAAACCACTTGTGACCCCACATGGACGGGTCAAGGAGGTACATGTCCTTGTCGGAAATCATCATGTGGCTCATTGCAGTAATCTGACCGAAGTCGGACTCGTAAACATCGGTTACAGCAACTACTTTCTTATCGGCCATGTTGCGGTTCTTCTGAGCTTTGCCGGTAACAATGTCACTGAAACGGCGTTTGTTAAGACCGGACATAACTGCCCAAGTCGGATTACCGCCACGATAATAGGCCAGCTCCATAGCGTAGTTAATGTCAGCCTCAGTAAAGAGGTTATTGCCAGCATCTACGACATTGTTGAGCAGGATGGAGAGGTCGCCGGAGCCGTCATCAGCAATATCAATCATTGCAGTGCCGGTGGTGTCCTTAATTGCATCTTCCATAGAATCATAAATGGAGAATACAGTTGCCGGAGTGGTGGAGCTTTTGCGGATGTAGTAACGAATATCCGGCTCTACATTTGCAGGAAGAGTACCGCCCTCGGAATGGAATACAACATAATCGCCGGTGTCAAGGCCGTGAGCGGCATCAGCAGTTACAGTGTTGGTGCTGGAATCGAAAGTTACCTTGATGGTGTCTTCTGCAAGGAAGAACGGCAGTCCGCCGGTGAGAGCCGGAGTAACGCCGGACTCGGTACGCTGCTGACCGTTGGAAACGATTGCAAATTCAAGGTCAAGTGCGTGCTGCTTGAAAGCAAGCTCAACCTGGCGAGGATATTCGTCCTGCTGATTGTAGAGCTTCTTTACCTGTCGCATTGCATCGGAAACCTTGCCGGTGGTCTTGAAGAACTGCACCATGTTCGTCAGTCGCTTAATGCCGCCAACCTTTTCAGTTACATAGTCTTCCATTTCAAGGTGAGCGTTTTCCTGCGGCGGTTTCAGAGCCTCAGTCATCCAGTTAAAGGTCAGCTCAGTTGCATTTTCCTTGTCCTTAAAAGTGGACAGGAACGGGGTCTTCTCCGGGGAAATGTTGGTGATGATGCTGCTGTAGTCCTCTGCAAGACCAATAGAATCATAGGTTGCAGTCTGGGACTGAGAGACAGCGGATACGCCATTTGCCATTGATTAAATCATCCTTTCTATATTAGAAAATAAAAATATCTATGATAAACCCATAGGGATTATCTATTAAAGCTACGGAAGTAATTCTGCAAGAAGTCAGAGCGGTCGCCAGCACTCATAGTACGCATCACAGAGAAGTCCGTCTTCTTAGTGCCGGAAGTGTATGCCCCGTTAGACTGCTCCGTGTACGGCACGGCAGGGCGTTTTGTCGGCTGCGGTGTAGTCGTTACGCCGTTTACCTTTTTGTAAACTTCTTTTTTACACACATCGTAATACGCTTTGAGAAGTCCCAAATCGTTACGGGTAAGCTGACCTGTCTGCATCTTCTGTATTACCTGTTGGACTTTTACGCTGTCCTGATATGCAAGGGTCGGGTACAACTTGTCCATAAGGCTAAAGATTTCCTGCCCGTGTGGGTCAGCCTTCATCTGCTCGGCAGCAAACCGCTGAACTTCGCTCATGGCTAGGGAATTTTCATTGCGTACATTCTCGGCTTGGATTTCCTGTGCAATATAATCATGCTGTAATTTCTCCATGCTCTGATTGTAAGCATCCTTAAACCGCTGACGGAGGTCTTCTGCGTTCATGTCATAGTTAAGGGCATCCGCAAACTGTTCCTCGCTCATATTAAGCGATTTAAGAGCTTCTGCTTTCGCCGCAAGGGAAATGTTATTAACCGCTTCCATCTTTCGTTGTGCGGCTTCCTGCTGTGCTTTCTGAGCCTGCTGTTGTGCTATTGCCTCCTGCTGTCTGAAAGCGGCAATCTGCTGTGCTTTCTGATATGCAGTAAAGGCAGCTTTCTGTCCCTCGCCAATGCGAGACTCGTCAACCTGTCCCATGCTGAGTGCCTGAACAAACTCGTCCTGAGTGTACTGCTGCGGTTCACTAGGCAGTTCAGTCTGCGGTGCTTCCGGCACATTCCCGTCAAAAGCCTGAATGTGTCGTTCTCCGCTCTCATCCGTTACCAGCTTGAAAGCACTAGGAGTACTTTCGGGAGCCGTTGGCTGTTCGGGTGCTGCGGGAGCTTCGGGAGCCGGTGTACTTTCCACCGGTGCTGCGGTTGCCGGGGTTTCATCAAACATTTTCAATCCTCCATTGCTTTGATTATCCGATTGTCGGCAATACTGCCGTCAGATATTGCCTTTTTCAAATGCGTGGTAAAACGCTTCATGGCCTTGTAGTACGACTGTCTATCAGCAAGGTCGCTGACCGGCAGTTTTTCAAGGCAATTCAGAATATGCCTTTCTTCTGCTTCAACAAATTCCTGCAAGAGATTAAGCATCACTTCTGCTGCTGCCCCTTTATCCACGGCGGCTCTTTCTTTGCTAATGTCTTTCTTCAATCGTGGCATCTGCTCACCTCCCTGCCCTTGTCAGACTGCCCTCTTTGGCGGCTACCGCCCGTGGCGTAGTATCTATGCCGTAGTGCTGTAACAGCTCAACCTTTGCGTCTATCGGAAGGTCACGATAGTTTACAGACAGTTTCGGCGGCTGATTTTCCTGCTGCTGTGCCATCTGCTGTACCATCTGCATTTGCTGCTGTTTCTTTAGTTGTCCCTCTGGGGATTTCGGGTCGGTAAGGTATGTGCCTACATTGCGAATACCCATCTTTTCAAGAAGGTCTTTGGTGATTTCGTACCACGAATTTTCATCGACAATGCCCACCTGTTCCAGCTTCGGGTAAAGCTGCTGGATAATCACTATCAGATAATTGAGCTGGGCTTCTTTAGTCCCTGCACCCTGTCCTGTGTTGACAGTCAGGTCATAATCAATGTTCAGTTCGTCCGGTGACAAGCTCACCATTTCGTCATTGATGCGGAACTGCTGATTGGGTGTTAGGAATTTCTGATTAAGCAGTATCAAGAACTTGATAATAGGAATCCACGCTGTTTCAGCGAAGAGTCTAGCCACCATCTTTATACGCTTGTCAGCAGCACCCATGATAGCATTTATGCCCGTGGCAGTACGATTTAAGCTATTAGAGTCAAGGCCTTGATTGTATCGGGTAGAGCCTGACTGTGCTTCAACCTCATTCTGTGCATACTGCACCAGCTCCATAGAATATTGGCTCAGATTAATAGGCGGTGCTGTCATGATGACATTGGCAGGGTTGTCATCTGTCCCGATGATTTCCTCGCCGTTCAGCAGGGCATCTATATCCACCTTGTCTGTCTGCACAAATTTCTGTGGCTTGTTATTCTTGCCGGTAGCAATAATAATCTGACGGATAAGTGCCGTCTTTAAGTCCTGTAGCTGCTCCAGATTGTCAGCGTAAGAGGCCTTGCCAAAAACAGTATAGGCATCATTTTCAGGAGCAAAGATAAAGAAAGGCGGTGCTTCGTACTCATTTTCCTGAATTGCTAGCGGAGTATCACCTACGGCATGAACAATTACATTCTCGTAAATGCCATCATCGTTATAATCAACTTTGAGATAGGCTTCCACTAGCTCAATGTCCTTGCTGGCATCGTCTGAATCGGTCAGCTCATGGAACTTCATGTTGGACAAGCTGGAGTTGTTATATATATCCAAGGTTGTATAGGAAGTTGTTCCCGCTTCTTTTATTGCCTTATCGACATTGCGGTAAATACCTTCCTTTTCACGCCGTTTCAGGTAATCGCCTTTAACGATTTTTCGCTGAGACACGAATTTGCAATCCTGCAAGCTGCGGCTTTCGGGTGTGAATCTCAACTCAGATGGAGAAAGCACTTCAAGTACAGGAGCGTTAAATTTTATTGATATACTATCGTAAGTAACGATAGTACCAATGCCATCACCGACAACTTCTGCTTTCTTAACCTCAATGGTGCCATCCATCAAGCCTTGCATGAACTCGCCCATGTTCGTATCATCAACCATGACTTTCATTTCGGTGCGCTGCTCGTCCCGTTTCCAATAGACTTTGGCCACGCCCTCATTGGTGATAAGTCCCTCACGGATGAAGTGGTACAGAAAAGCAAAAAGGTTATTCTTCTTCTGTGCCTGATACTTGACAACGCTCTGAATCTTCGCCGCCGTTTTGTCGTCTGACAGGTTGGCACCCTTAATGTCGGCCGGGTCATCTGTGCCTGTGAAGGTTTCTAAAAGGGACGGCATAATCCAATCTATTGTTGTCTTAACATCACGGCTAATCCAATTTGAAAGTTCAGAGAGTACAGGGAATTTCTCTTTATACAGCGAAATTGGAGCTTCGTACACCTTTTTTCGCTTGATAATTGCTGGCTCCACAGTGTCCTTGTAATGGTTATCGGCCACTTCTTTACCCTGCTTATACGCCCGCATTATCTTTTCAGTTTCTTTTTTTGTTAGAGTTTTAAGCGAAACTATCTTCTTTTTGGTGTCAATAGACTCATTGACCATTGCCAAAAAATCCATGTGCGCCTCACTTTGTATATTCTGCAAGGATTACGCTGCCACTTCCTGCAAGATAAATCTGAGCTGTACCGCCATTGTTTACCGGAATAAGACGGCTGCTGCCGGAAGCAAGCGGAATACCGTTGCTTGCGGAAACATCCTCTCCACCGAGATAAACCGTGCCGGACTTAACAATAATCTCAACGGCTACTCTTGCCCTGCTGCTGGAAAGACCGAGTGTTGCCAAGACAGGCCTACTGGAAACGCTGATTACGCCGGTCTTAATCTGTCCAACTTTATCAAGAAACATTAATATCCCTCCTACATGGCACCGCACTTCGGCATGGTGCCTTTTCTTCTTCTTCGCTTAAATTCTATGTTTTTGTTTGTCGCTACAGGAAAAGCAAAGGTCAGAGCTAAAGCATCTGCCAAGTTAGGAGAGGCAACCCCTCTTGCTTTCATATCCTGCTTTGACTCCAGCTGATGTTTTCCCTTGCGGTTGATGTATGTTTCGGGGGCGGTCAGCTCGTTTGCCAAGGCTGTAGAGTTTAGTGCCCCACCTTCCATCAGCCACTTTTTAACCGCAAACCACATTTCGGCTCGCTTATTGGCGTATTCCTCTGAGCCAGCTTTTTCAGCAAAAGACACCAGCTTCCAATTTACTCTACCCATATCTTTACCGGCAGAGTAAATACCTGTACCGTAGCCCAAGTCAATAAACACGGCACTTGCACCAAGAGCATCTTGATACCCTGCTATCTTTCGCGCCATTTCCATGTCATTATCATTCTTCGGAACAGTCTCCAACACAGAGCTGTATAATCCCTGTCGCATGACGATAGCCAACAAGTCACCGCCTGTCCACGCAGGGTCAACACCAATTACTACGGGGGCAAATTTATATTGTGCCCTATCCAAAGTGCGGTCTAGTGCCTCGTCTACAAGTGCCTTACTTATAAGCTGATTATCTGCCGTATCAGGGAATAGTCCACGGACATGAACTTTGAAGAAGTCACTATCTTCGCCGTATTCCTCCTGCCACTGCTTGATGTTGTCCTTGTTGGAGATTGCGACAGTCCTGCTATCTACCTGTTTGCACCGCCAATAATGACTCAGCTTGTGGAAACAGTCATAAAATCTGCCTGAATTTCGTGTTGGGTTTCCAAAAGCCGCCCAAACAATTTCAGTATCAGCATCGGTAACAGCACCTTCGGTCACATGCCAAATCTCGTCAAAGATAGCCGAGGCTTCATCAAAAATAATCAAAATTCGCTTTCCGTGGTTATGCAGACCCGCAAAGGCTTCCGGGTTGTCTTTGCTCCACGGGATGGCGTCTATACGCCATGTTTTGTCATGCTCCGGCTGGGTTGAGAAAATAGCCGTGGCAGAGAACTTAAAGGCATCCTTGCCGATAAAGAGACGATACCATTTAGCTAATTCAGCCCATGTTTTTGTTCGCAGCTGTGCCTCAGTATTGGCCGTTATAATTCCTCTGGTGTCGTCATGCGTTGATATTGCCCACAGAATTATCCATGAGACAAGGCAAGACTTACCAATACCGTTGCCGGAAGCCACGGCTTCTCTTGTTACCGTCTCCAAGTCTCCGACATTGTTGCCAATGTCTACCAAGACCTGTCTCTGCCACTCATCGGGGCCAGTTTGCCCGGCTAATTCTCCCTTTCCCCATGGAAAGGCAGCATATACAAATCCCAAAGGGTCGTGCGTATATTCGCCTAGAAACGCCAGAATCTTACTCGTCGAGTTCGATAGCGGTGCTTTCGATGGTGTTGACGGGGATTTCCTTTGTACCGGCATTAAGAGCCACCCTTTCCCTTGCTGCTGCAATTACTGAGGCGAAGTCGTCAGTAACACCCATCTTAATAGTGGTGTCATCCCAACCCTCTTCTCCACACTTAACTTTGAGCCATGTTTTAGCGGCTCCTAAATCCGGTGCAGCTCTCTTGACTACTTTTTTAACAAGTTTCTCGTTGCCGTCTTCGTCAACCTCATAAATGCATTCTTCACTGACTGCCCCCATTGCAAGCTCCAAAAGGGAGGCCTTGACATTGGCAGCTGCTTCATCCGGTGCAGTGCTGAGTGCTTCGGCAATCTCAGGGTGTGCTGCTTTCCATTTTCTGATAGTCTTCGGCGTAATTCCGATTTTGTCCGCTATCTCCGCATCCGTCATACCCTCTTTGGACATGATGGTGAGAAAACGCAGTTTAGGCTTTTGCAGCCAAAGGTCTATATAATTTTTAGGCGCACGCCCCTCTTTTTTTCGTTTTCTCAATGCTTTTATCGTCCTTTCCGATTTTGGGGATAGCTTATTAGGTACAGGCCATGCCATATTTTTCACCTACTCAAAAAGGGTCAGCCTCAGCTCACCCTTCCTTTCTAAGATATTACTACTTATTTAACCTCATTGTTATTAGGATTAAATTACTTTCATCAAACCCAGCTGACAGGCAGCCGCCAAAGCTAGCGAACGCACACTGTCCAACGAAAAATAATAACCAGCCTGAGACATGTTAAGGTCAACAATCGTTATCTCATACGGCTCGTTTCGCCAATATCTGCGGCGTATTACATCCTTTTCAGTGTTTCCTAGGGTGTTGTAGACGCCCTCAACAACCTTTATCCACCCCTCTGGCTTAGTAACCACTTTACCATCATCCAAAGTTACCGCCCGAAGCTCAGTGATGTTATTGAGAGCCATATTTTCTGTTGGCTTTGAGATTTTACCAGAGCCACCGGGGACGGCACAAAACTGATGGTCTCCTGCATCCTGCCGTTCCTCGTCAACCGCCCGTTTAATATCGGCGTAATTGTAAAACATGAAGTCAATCTGCCGTCTGTGCAAAGACCTTGACATCCTGTGATTGCCCCGCCTGTGTTTACTAGCCATCACACCGCCCTCGCTTTCATTTAGAGATAATTCCTTGCTCTGTTCTTATCATTTATCGCCCGGTACAGCCGTATCCTATCGAACTGGTCTAGCCCACGCATATTCAGCCATGTTATCCCTGCGGCTATCACATCCGCTATTTCTTCGTTGGTCTGCGCCCTCGCTGCCACTCTTTCTGCCGGTGGAGTTGTGCAGTCAAGACTTCTTTCATGAGCCAACGCTTCTTTCACTTCTTCCAGCTCTTCGGCAACCTTTTCTGCCTGTGCATCTTCATTGCCCAACTCAGGAACATTAGTACAGGGTAGTGGAAACAATTCGCTAACCATTGTATTCAACTCAACTTCGCTCATTTATTTTTCACCTTCTTCATCAACGCTGCCGCCTTTTTATTCGTGCTTGTCCAGTCAAAGGTCAAGCGGTGGTTTCTTATCGCCTCATCCACTGCTTTGTGTCTTTGCTCTGCCTTTTGGCAGTAGCATAAGCAGTTAGCAATAATTATCGCAATCGGTATAAGACCAGCCGTTGTCTCAGCCAAATAAAAATTCTTGCAAACAAATTCCTGCATATCATTCCCCCATGATTTCTTTCAAGTACGGTGCATTATCAAGCATGAAGTCACAGAAGGATTTCCACTCATCAAGTTTGTGTTCTTTTCTCCATTTGATGATATTTGTGAGGTTTTCGTAATTCATGCTAAGCGTCCTTCGTTGATTGTAGCTAGACGGTAAAAGCTGTATCATCTGCCACCAATACAACTTATCATTGTCAGAGTTAATGTATGACCGCCTATCAGCATTTATCCAATCTATCAATTTAATCAGAACCTCTCGGCTATCAGAAGTCAAATGCTCATGCGAGAAGTCATTGAGTGTCAAATCCCTCTTAGCCAGCGTGTGCATTGTACTTGTGCTGTTTGATGTTACTCCTATTCGATATTGGTCCATTTCCTTCCACCAATACAACGGAGCTACAACATCAAAGCTGACAAAAATTTGCCGAAGATACTTAGCGTGTACTGGCCCTCCTTTATAGAGCTTCTTCATAAGTTCCAAGTCCTTTTCGCCAATAAAGAAGTCAGGGCAGTTTTTGTCGCATTTATCTTTATGCTCAAAAAACGAACACGGCTCGCACCCAATTTCGTACTCATCCGCAAAGCTGTCACTCTTGTTCCAAGAGTCCCACGGATTACGCATACCACGAATGGCTGCTTTCATGTTCATTACTTTTAGGTGTTCTATCTTTATCATGCTGTTTCACTTCCTTTTTGTAATCTTGTGGATAATATCAATGAATTTTACAAGCCCGATAATACTCAGCCAAACCACCAATTCACCCCATACGGGAGCAGTTACTAGCCACCAAGACCAATCAATAACGCCACACAGTTTAAGTGTCGCAAACACAATGGTAAGCAGCCAAGGCACACCGATGTTGATATTCATTTCTCGTCACGCTCCTTCCCTGTCTCCTGAAGTTTAGTTTGGGCATAAACAAACATACGATGTCTGATGTCGGCTATCCTCTCAGCTCTCAAATGCTCAACTGCTATTAATTTATCTACCGTTTTTTTCACTCGTTCTAAATCTTCGATGTTTTCCAATATTCCTTCCGCATCATCATAAAGTCTAGCGGCTATGTCTTTGAGAAGTTCAATGTCATTCATTTCTTGTCACTCTCCTTACCAACCACAGCATCACGCACCTCAATTATCAGAGACTTAATCTCATCTTTTGTCATCTTGATATTTTCCTTCGTGACTACAGATGTTGCCACCATTGCAACGACTGTATTTTTATCTGGCGTAACAATTAAACTTATTGCTGTTACAGTAAGAACGCACAAGACTCTCT
>JAZLHS010000086.1:0-6414 GCA_045616885.1 Selenomonadaceae bacterium
GCCGATGAAACTTTCGGTGGAAGCCATGACGAAGGGCGAAATGCCGAGTCCCAGGGTGCTTAAAAGGACCCCCCGGTCCGGTTTCATGGCAGAAAATCGAAGTCGAAGGGTCGCCTTTTTCGACAAAAGGAAGCGGAGCACGATACAGGCGCTGACGCCCTGGGAAATAACAGTGGCAAGGGCGGCGCCGGCGACGCCCATCTTAAGCAGGAAGATGAAAATGGGGTGCAATAGGATGTTTAATACAGCGCCTGTCATGACACTGACCATGGCAACATCCGAGCGGCCCTGACCGGTGAGGAAATTCGTCAGGCCGATGCTGACCATGACAAAAAAGGTGCCGACAAGATAAGTGTCCAGATAAGCGGTTGCGTAGGGATAAGTGTCTTCCGACGCGCCGATCATCCAGAGGAGCGGCTCCTTGACGATCAGGGTGACCGCTACTGAAAAAAGCGAAAAAAGGACAAGCAGTAAAAAACCGTTGCCTAAGAACCGTTCGGCCCGATCCCGGTCGCCGCTTCCAAGGGCCATGGACGCCCGGGGCGCACCGCCGCCGCTGACGAAGCGAGCTGTTCCGACCGCTTCGCCCTGCCCTTCGCCATCATCGACAGCGCCCATGAGTCCGGTGCTGTTTTCGTCTCTCCCGACATTGGTATCTGTGAAAACTGCCGCCGGGAGCTGTATGACCAGAGCAACCGCCGGTATCTCCATCCCTTCATCAACTGCACCGCCTGCGGCCCCCGGCTCACCATCCTGCAGTCCATGCCCTACGACCGGGAGCGGACATCAATGTCCTCCTTCCCCATGTGTGACAAGTGCCGGCAGGAGTATACGACTCCGACAGACCGCCGCTACGATGCACAGCCGGTCTGCTGTCCCGACTGCGGTCCCCGGGTCTTCATTCTCGACGGCTCGGAAAGCAATGGAGCAGCCATCACGAAAATAAGAGCTAATATAATAGAAGGAAATATTGTAGCCATCAAGGGTATCGGCGGCTTCCATCTGGTCTGCAATGCCGCAGACAGCCGAGCCATCTCCCTGCTGCGGCAGCGAAAAAGTCGACCATCAAAGCCCTTCGCCGTCATGGTGCGGGATATGAAAACCCTCGCCAAGGAGTGCATCATCCCCAGTCGGGAAGCCATCAGCCTCATTAACGGCCCGCAGAAACCCATCCTACTGCTGGAAAAGTCAACCTCCTGCCGCATCTCTGAGGAAGCCGCGCCCGACAATCCCCGCATCGGCGTGATGCTTCCCTATACGCCGCTCCATCATCTCATCTTCGACTATCCCGACGGACTGAATGACCGGATGCCCGCCGCCCTCATCATGACCAGCGGCAATCCCTCCGGTGCCCCCATCTGCCGCACGGACGATGAAGCGAGAAAATATCTCCTAGATACCGGTATAGCCGATGCTGTTCTTACTCACGATCGACCCATCCTGCTCAGAGCAGACGACTCCGTTATTTCCTTTGCCGATAATAAACCGACTATGGTGCGGCGCAGTCGGGGGTATGCTCCCCTGCCCATCACACTCTCCGGAGAAATGAAAGGCTCGGTGCTGGCCATCGGTGGCGAGCTGAAAAATGCCTTCTGCCTCGCCCGAGACAATCTGCTCTATCCATCCCCCTACATCGGCGACCTGACCGACCTGCGGACGGTGGAGGCGCTGGAGGAATCGGTGCATCGGATGATGAGCCTGCTGGAGATAAAGCCGGAAATCATCGTGGCCGACCTCCATCCCCGCTACAACTCCCTGACGGTGGCAAGACAGCTGGCCGAGGAGTTGTCCGTGCCGCTGGTACAAATCCAGCACCATTACGCGCACATCCTGTCCTGCATGGCGGACAACGACTATCGGGAGCCGGTCATCGGCGTGGCCTTTGACGGTACCGGCTACGGCACCGACGGGACGATATGGGGCGGTGAAATACTGGCCTGCGACGGTGAAAATTTCCGCCGCCTCGACTCTATACCGCCGTTCCTCCAGCCGGGTGGCGACAGCTCTGCCCGCTGCGGGCGGAAGGTCGCTGCCGCTCTGATACGGCAGGGCTATTCCACAGCGCTGTTCCCATCATCCGATGAGCTTCCCGCCGGTCTCGTGTCTCCGTCCGAGCTGACAGCAATAGATTTCCAGCTGAACAAAAATCTCAACTGCGTAAAATCCACCAGCGTAGGGCGGCTCTTTGACGCCTTCGCCGCCCGACTGGGTCTGAAGGTGGAGAGCAGCTTCGAGGGAGAGGCGGCCATGGCTCTGGAGTTTGCCGCTGACAATTCCGACGATGAGACAAGTCCTACCTATCAGTTCCATGCCGAGCTCGCCCGCTGGACGCTGGCGGCCTGTGAAAAGGCTCGGACGGCCACACAGCTCTCCACTGTGGCACTAAGCGGCGGCGTCTTCCAAAATTCTCTGCTGACACGGCTTACCGGCAATCTCCTCACGGAAGCCGGCTTCACAGTCCTGACGCACCGTCAGGTACCGCCGAATGACGGCGGCATATCACTCGGTCAGGCTTTTTACGGCCTGTGTATACTTAACAAAGTTACAAAAAACCAGTAGATTTTTACCCTAATACACGGTATAATGTCTTTTAATATTTTTTTGGTACCCATTTGTTTAGGAGGAAACAATATGCTTTGTGCAGACACACAGGACTTTGTCATTACTCCAGACCTCGCCGCCCAGATAGACGCGGTACTGGAAAAGCACAATCACGACTTCACGCAGATAGTCGGCGTGCTGCTAGATACTCAGGACTTGATTGAACACAACTATATTCCGAAAACCGTAGCGTTCTACATCGCTCAGAAGCTGCCCGTTCCCCTTGCTGTCATCTATGACTGCCTGAATTTTTACTCTGCCCTCTCCACGGAGCCTCGGGCGAAGCATCCTATTCAGGTCTGCCGCTCCATCGTCTGCCATATCAATGACAGCGACCACACCTATGAATACCTGAAGGAGCTGCTGGGCATCGACTTCGGCGAGATTACCTATGACGGTCGTTTCACTCTGGAGGCGGTTCCCTGCTTCGGTGCCTGCGATGTGGCTCCGGCTGTTCGCATTGACGGCGTGGTATACGGTCATCTGGACACGAAGGAAAAGATTGCCGAAGTTCTTCAGCAGTTTGCCTGATTGATAGGAAAGGGAGAGAAAAATGTCTAATCAACCATTGACGGCCAGCTTCATGACGAAGAATTTCGGCCGATACAATCCCCTGTCGCTGGACTCCTATCTGAGCATCGGCGGCTATGAGGCTCTGAAAAAAGCTATTAAGATGGACGGCGAGGATATCGCCACCCTGATTGCCAATGTAAAGGTAAAGGGCCGCGGCGGCGCAGCCTACGATATGGGCAAGAAGTGGTCCCAGTCCCGGGCTGTCAAGAAGCCGAAGAAGGTCGTCATCTGCAATGCCGATGAGGGCGAGCCCTGTACCTTCAAGGACAGAGAGCTTATCAGGAACGACCCTTTCAATCTAATTGAAGGCATGACCATCTGCGGCTTTGTGGTAAACGCGCAGGATGGCTACATCTATCTCCGCGAGGAATACCGCCATCTCCGTCACCATCTCCAGAATGCCATCGACGAGGCTACCGAGAAGCATCTGCTGGGAGATAACATCCTCGGCACCGACTTCTCCTTCCATATTCACCTGTACTCCGGTGCCGGTGCCTATGTCTGCGGCGAGGGTACGGCTCTCATCCGCTCCATCGAGGGCAAGGGCGGCCGTCCCCGCATGAAGCCGCCTTTCATGAAGGTCAGCGGCCTCTTCGCTCTGCCGACTACCGTCAACAATGTCGAGAGTTTCTCCATCGTTCCTCATCTCCTGCTGGATGACAAGGGCTACTACGGCAGCTTCGGCTCCGGTGAGTCCATCGGCACAAAGCTGGTCTCCGTAGCCGGTAATGTAAACAAGCCCGGCGTATTTGAAATCCCCTTCGGCACCACTGTCCGGGACATCATCTTCGGTCTCGCCGGCGGTGTAAAGGATGGCCGCAAGATTCGCCTCATTCAGTTCGGCGGTGCCAGCGGCAAAATCAGCGATGAGCGTATCCTCGATACCCCCTATACCTATGACGACCTGAAGGCTGCCGGTGTCACTGTAGGCTCCGGTGCTATCCTCGTAATCGACGACCGCACCACTGTACTGGAGTTCCTTCGCCATACTCAGGACTTCTTCGTCCATGAGAGCTGCGGTCAGTGCACTCCCTGCCGTGAGGGCAACCTCCACATCCAGATTATCCTAAAGAAGCTGGCCGAGGGTACCGCTACTCCCGATGATCTCCGCTACATGAAGAAAATCGCCACTGTCATGACCACCGCTTCCCTCTGCGGTCTCGGTGAGTCTGCGCAGAACGCTCTGTTCTCTGCCATGGAGGTTTTCCCCGAAGTTTTCACATTAGGAGGTGCCCGCTAACATGGCTGAAGAAGTAATGATTAACCTTACAATAAATTCTATTCCCGTCTCCGTCCCCAAGGGCACGAAGATTATCGAGGCCGCCAAAAAAATCGGCATTGATATCCCCCATCTCTGCTATCATCCTGACCAGAAGGTAAAGGCTCGCTGCCGCATCTGCTCCGTCGAGGTAAAAGGCAAGAACCGTCTGCTGGCTGCCTGCTCCACCGAGGTCTGGGAGGGCATGGAAGTCCACACGGAGACAGAAATCGTCCGCGATACTCAGGTGGGCATTCTCCAGCTCATCATGGCTGACCACAATCAGGACTGCCTCACCTGCGCCAAGAACGGCAGCTGTGACCTGCAGACCCTCTGCAGCCGCTTCAACATTCAGAAGTCCAGCCTGCCCAATGTCTGCAAGTACAAGACCGCTCCCAATACGAATCCTTCCATCGTCCGTGACCCCTCCAAGTGCATCAAATGCGGTCGCTGCATAAGAGCCTGCAAGGATGTTCAGGGCATTGAGGCTATCGGCTTCGCCGGCCGCAGCCACAACATTGTTGCTACCATGCCCTTCAATATGGATATGGCCAAGACTGACTGCGTACTCTGCGGTCAGTGCAGTCTCGTCTGCCCCACCGGTGCCATCATGGAAAAGGATGATACCCGCAAGGTTCTTGACTGGCTGCAGGATCCCTCCAAGCATGTTATCGTCCAGATTGCACCGGCAGTCCGCGTCTCTCTCGGTGATGCTCTCGGCCTTAAGCCCGGCAGCATTGTCACCGGTCAGATGGTCACTGCCCTGAAGATGCTGGGCTTTGATAAAGTATTCGATACCAACTTCGCCGCCGACCTCACCATCATGGAGGAAGGCCACGAGCTTCTCCACCGTCTGCAAAACGATGGTACTCTCCCCATGATTACCTCCTGCAGCCCCGGCTGGGTAAACTATATGGAGAAGCATTATCCTCAGCTGATTCCTCACCTTTCCACAGCTAAGTCGCCCATGAGCATGTTCGGTGCCATTGCCAAGACTTACTATGCTGAGAAGATGGGTATCCGTCTCGATGACCTTGTTACTGTATCCATCATGCCCTGTACGGCCAAGAAGTTCGAGGCTGCCCGTCCGGAGATGGGCCGCCACGGTCATCAGGATGTAGATGCAGTCCTCACTACCAGAGAGCTGGCCAAGCTCATCCGATATGTCGGCATCCGCTTCGATATGCTGCCGGAGAATACCTTCGACAGCCCGCTGGGTACCGGCTCCGGTGCCGGTGCTATCTTCGGTGCTACCGGCGGCGTCATGGAGGCTGCTCTCCGCACCGTCTATGAGAAGGTCACCGGCAAGGAAGCCACTCCGCTGGAGTTCGAGGATGTCCGCGGCTTCGATGGCATCAAGGAAGCCACCTACGATTTGGGCGGCACGCAGGTGAAGGTGGCCATCGTCCACACCCTGCGAAATGCCAAAATCGTCCTTGACAAGATTAAGGCCGGTGAGTGTGACTACACCTTCATCGAGGTCATGGCCTGCCCCGGCGGCTGCATCGGCGGCGGCGGTCAGCCCTACGGCACCACCAACGAAATCCGCAAGAAGCGTATCGCCGCTCTCTATGAAATCGACAAGGGTCTCACCCTCCGGAAATCCCACGAGAATCCGGATATCATCACCCTTTATAAAGAGTTCCTGGGCGAGCCGCTCAGCGAGAAATCTCACCACCTGCTGCATACCCACTACACGCAGGTTCATAAGGCTTACGAGTTCTAAATCAATATAAACTATAAGTGCCTGTGAAAAAATGAGTATTCATTTTTTCACAGGTCTTTTCTTTTTACGTCTGTATTCAGGATATCCTTCCGTCCTCTCTGGCGTCTAGGGAAGGGGCGCCGCGAAGCTGATGGAGGCTACGCTAAGCAGGGCACCCTGTCAAGAGACAATAAATGTTGTGCAACAACACTTTTCTGTGCGCAGAATGTTGCTCATACGACACTTTTCTGTTAAAATCGTGCTGGGAGGTAGTATC
>JAZLHS010000087.1:0-8451 GCA_045616885.1 Selenomonadaceae bacterium
TAGAGAGTGTGTTTACGGCAGACTTTTTTCATAGCCAATTTCTGTGTATGTGGAGGGAATTTTTCTTAGTGTGAGCAGCAGGAACATACATGATTATGTAGAATAGTAATATTAAGCGAATAATAGGCCGACTGACGGCATTTTTGATGTGGATGAGGTGACAGTATGGAAGCTAATGAGGAAGCAAAAATGCAACTGAATGAGCAAAAGAAAAACTACATGGAGCCGGATAAAGAATACAATGAAATAAACGGATATGTCATTGGCTGGGGTTTTTTCTATGCCTTGATTTTCACCTTATCTATGGAATATTTGGCTCTGAAGGTGGGGCAAACGGTAGATGCCTGCATGCCGGTATCTATTCTTGCCATGAGCATGGGCATACTGCTGAAGCGTCTCGACCCATTCCCAGAGGCAGTACACATTCAGGCTATAGCCAGCTCAGGGACAAATGTTATCGTGGGGGCTATTTTTGTTCTGCCGGCATTCTTCATCCTCCGCTTGCCGGAGATGTCATTTGCGGCGTTGGTAATTCCTCTGGTCTTGGGCAGTGTCATCGGCGTTCTTATTGCATCGATTTTCCGCCGTTACTTCTGTGTGGAGAAGGATGCGGAATTTCCTTTCCCTAACGGCAGAGCGGGAGCCAGTCTACTGTCCACCAATGACAGCGCCGGCGGCAAGCTGATTGCCATCAGTGGTGGTATCGGCCTCATCTACGACTACATACTTGACAGTCTTGGTCTCTGGAGCGAGACTGTCAGCACGCTGGCCTTTGGCTGGGGTCAGACCCTCATGACCAAAGCAAAGCTGCACCTGTCTATCGGACTGGATATAGCCATGCTGGGCATCGGCTATTTCACCGGTATCAGGTATGCAGCGATCATTGTGGCCGGTACCTTTATGGCAGATTTGGCCATCACTCCGCTAATCTACTATATTGGTGCAGATCGTCAGCTGATGGTAAACGGTGAGATGGTGAAGCTGGCCTCTGTCTCCGCCGATGTGATTTATTCGCAGATTACGAGACAGCTGGGCATCGGTATGATGGCTATGGCCGGGATCATCGGACTTCTCTCTATGGGCAAGGCGGTGGTGGTTATCGCCAAGCAGACATTAAACAATCTTTCCGGTCTAACCAGAGAACAGGGACATGTCATCAGGACAGAGCGAGATTTGCCGGCTGGCTTTATATGTACTGGCATTGTGGCCTGCTGCCTGCTGTTTGGCGTATACTATCAGCTGTTCCTCTCCGGCAGCCTGCTGGAAACTTTTATCGTGGTACCGGCGGTCTGCATCTGTTCGATTCTCTTGTCCATTGTAGGCATCAGCTCAGTTGCTTTTACCGGCAATGAGCCTGTGTCCGGCATTACTCTCTTTCTGATGCTGGTGATGGGGGCAATCCTCAACATGCTTGGGGTCATCGGCAATCAGGGAACTGCAACTCTGTTGATTTTGGCAGCCTTTGGTGCCACGGTCATTTGCCTTGCTGGTAATTTTTCCACCGAGTTGAAAATCGCGTACCTTACCGGTGCAACACCGCTGGTGATGGAGAAGTGGCAGATTATCAGCAATGTGGCGATTGCCTTTGTGTCTGTCGGCGCATTGTACCTGCTGAACGGTGTCTACGGCTTCGGTGGAGAAAGTCAGCTCCACGCCCCGCAGGCTAATGCCATGGCGGCGGTGGCAAACTCAATTCTCGGAAGCGGTGATGCTCCGTGGACACTCTACATGGTGGGAGCGGTTGGAGCTGTCGTCATCTGGATGCTGGGCGTACCGGCATTGCCATTTGCCCTCGGTGTGTATCTGCCTACGGAGATAAATCTGCCGATTTTGGTTGGAGGTCTGCTGTCTTACTTCGTAGGGAAGTCCGGGGACAGTCCTGAGGAGTGCGAGGCTAATCTGGGACGGGGTACGACCATGGCTGCCGGACTGGTGGCCGGCGGTGCCATCGGCGGACTCATAAATGCCCTGCAGCAGATAGCCGGTATAAATTTCTTTCTGACTGAGTGGAGCAAAACTCCGGAGGCCGGAGGGCTGGGCCTGCTTATTTACGGAGCTGTTGTCTTACTGGTATATAAAATGGCAAAGAGCAAGTAGGCTGGCTGATATTCTTTATAAGCAAAATAAAAAGACCCTGTGAAGGGCCTTTTTATTTTGCTTATGTGCATTTAAATCACATTATTTCACATGATTTTTCAGGAAGTTCTCGATGCGGTTGAGTGCTTCAGCAATCTGGTCGAGGCTGGTAGCATAGGAGCAGCGGATATATCCTTCGCCGCAGGAGCCGAAGGCGGTACCCGGTACGAGAGCTACATGCTCGGTAGTGAGGAGCTTCTCGGCGAAGTCGTTGCTGGAAAGGCCGGTGGAGCGGATGTCCGGGAAAATGTAGAAGGCACCCTTTGGCTCGAAGGCCGGGAGACCGAGCTTGTTGAAGCCGTCATAGATGAACTTGCGGCGGCGATCGTACTCGGCCAGCATCTTCAGGCGATACTTCTCACCGCGGCGGAGCGCCTCAACAGCGGCAATCTGAGCAGTGATGGGAGCGCACAAAATGGTGTACTGATGAATCTTTGTCATGGCGGCGATGATGGCAGGATTGGCGATAGCGTAACCTATGCGCCAGCCGGTCATAGCATAGGCCTTGGAGAAGCCGTTCAGAAGGATAGTGCGTTCAGCCATGCCGGGAAGGGCAGCGAAGGAGACGTGGGGCTGGTCACCGTAAGTGAGGTCGCCGTATATCTCGTCGCTGATGACGATGAGGTCGTGACGCTCGGCGAAGTCTGCTATCTGCTGGAGCTGAGCTCTGGGCATGATGGCACCGGTAGGATTGTTGGGATAGCCGATGAGGAGAGCTTTGGTTCGGCTGGTGACATGAGCTTCCAAATCTTCAACAGTTACGCGGAATTCATTCTCGATGCGGGAGGGAACTGCTATCGGTACACCGCCGGCAAGGGTGGCGCAGGCTCCGTAGGATACGTAGCAGGGCTCCGGGATGAGTATTTCATCGCCGGGGCCGAGGATAGAGCGCATAGCTATATCGAGAGCTTCGCTGACACCGACAGTGACGAGAACATCATCGGGAGTGGGGCCGACAAGTCCGTCCACCTCAGCGTGATGGCGGATTATCTCTTCACGAAGTTCAAGAAGACCTTTGTTGGAGGTATAAGAGGTATAGCCCTGCTCGAGTCCGTATACGCAGCTCTCGCGGATGGTCCAGGGAGTGACGAAGTCAGGCTCGCCGACGCCCAGGGAGATGACATCGTCCATGGTAGCAGCGATGTCGAAGAACTTACGAATACCGGAGGGGGCGATGGAGCAGACGGCAGGGGAGAGACGCTCTTCCCATTTTTTCATATCACTCATCAGGGAGTCACCACCAGTCTGCGGTCTTTTTCTTTGTTGCCAAGGATGATGTGATCCTTCTTGTAGGTTTTCAGCATGAAGTGGGTGCGGGTACCGGTCACGCCGTCGATGGTTGCGAGGCGGGTGGCAATGAAGTTGGAAACATCCTTCAGAGAGCTTCCCTCGATAATGACCAGAAGGTCGAAGCTGCCGCTCATCAGGTAGACGGTACGGACTTCCTCAAAGCGATAGATACGCTCGGCAATAGCATCGAAGCCTACTTCGCGCTCGGGGGTGAGGTTTACTTCAATGATGGCGGTTACGCCGTCATCGCCGACCTTTTCCCGGTCGATGATGGTGCTGTAGCCAAGGATGACCTGCTCCTTTTCCAACTGGGCAATTTCTTTTTCTACCTCATATTCACTGCGCTTCAGGATGGAAGCCAGCTCGCTTACAGGACGGCGTGCGTCTGTTTCAAGTAATTCAAGTAATTCTGTCATGATTTTTCCTCCAAAAATAAAAAATCCCCGCCCTGTAAAGGACGAGGTTAACCCGCGGTACCACCTTTGTTGGATAACTCTAAAAAGAGTATCCTCTCAACAGCCTCAGCGCGGCCAACGGTGAGATCTCTCCCACATGCTCCCGAGGGGCCTGCATTTCACCTTTGACGATTCGCACCAGACACCGTCTCTCTGAAAAAGTTGTAAAATGCTTCTTTCGGTCATTGCATATCCGATGTATTTTGGATAAAATATAACATACGAAATACTGCGAATGCAAGAGGAATTTTTTTCTAAAGGGAATAAAAGTAAGGAGTGCTGCACTATGTATGTTACGACCTTGAAGACCGTTCGTGAGAATATGATGCCGAAGACTCCGGCAATGGAGAAAATCGTTGATTTCCTCGAGACTTTTGATTTCAAGAAGCTGGTAGAGGGAGAGGATTATCCCATCGAGGGGGATAATATTTTTGCCCGTATTCAATACTATGATTCCAAGCCGAAATCTGAGTGCAAGGCAGAGAAGCATGACCGGTATGTCGATGTGGTTTACATGGTGGAGGGCGTTGAGCAGATTGGCTGGTGTCCTTACTGCCCGAACATTGAGATTACCGAGGAATATAACAAAGAAAATGACGTGACCTTTTATAAAGAGCTGGTACCGGAAAGCTATGTAGTAGTCGAGGCCGGCACCATCGTCATCATTTCTACCAATGATGTTCATCGGCCCTGTGTCCGCCATGAAGCAGAGCCGTCTAAGGTAATGAAAGTGGTTATAAAGGCAGACGCCAAAGTCTTGTTCGCAGAATAATTAGGGAGGCAATCCAGGGAATGTCAGTCAGAAGACTATTTGTAGAAAAACGCCAGGGGTTCTTTGATATCCCGGCTCAGCAGCTTTGCGCAGATCTTATCGAGACTTTTCGTATTCTCGATCTAAGGGCGGTGCGTATATTCCAGCGATATGATGTTGAAGGGCTGTCTGACGAAGAATATGCAGCTGTAAAGAATGTGGTCTTTGCAGAGGCTCCGGTAGATGTCGTCTATGAGGAAGAGCTGCCGGCCATCAGCAAGGGGCATGTATTTGCTGTGGAGTATCTGCCCGGTCAGTATGACCAGCGGGCCGATTCTGCTGCTCAGTGCGTACAGCTCATCACGCAGGGCGAGCGTCCGGAGATTCGTACCGCCCGCGTTTACGTATTGGTCGGAACGGTTGACGATGAGACCTTGGAGAAGGTAAAGAACTACCTTATCAACAAAATTGAGAGCCGTGAGGCATCACTGAATAAGCCGGCTACTCTGCTCATGGAGGCTGTTGAGCCGTCTGATGTAGAGGTGCTTGAGGGCTTCACCTCGCTGTCTGAGGGAGAGCTCCGTGAGTTCGTAGCTGACCGTGGTCTGGCCATGAGCTACGAAGATCTGGCCTTCTGTCAGAAGTACTTCCGTGACGATGAGAAGCGTCAGCCGACAATCACCGAAATAAAGGTACTTGATACATACTGGTCTGACCACTGCCGTCATACGACCTTCACTACCGCTATCGATAAGGTAGAGGTAGAGGAGGGCTTTGCTTCTGATGCAATCGCCAGAGCCTATGAGAAGTATCTGGAGGATCGCCGGAATGTTTATGGAGATAAGCAGCGTGATGTGACTCTCATGGACATAGCCGTAATGGGCATGAAGGAGCTGAAGCGTGAGGGCCTCCTTGATGACCTTGATGCTTCCGATGAAATCAATGCCTGCAGTATCGTGGTGCCGGCGGAAATAAACGGCAAGCTGGAAGAGTGGCTCGTCATGTTCAAGAACGAGACCCACAACCATCCGACTGAGATAGAGCCTTTCGGTGGTGCTGCCACCTGTCTTGGCGGTGCTATCCGCGACCCGCTGTCCGGTCGTACCTATGTATATCAGGCCATGCGCGTCACCGGTGCGGCTGACCCTCGCACGGCTATCAAAGATACTCTGCCCGGTAAGCTACCGCAGAAGAAGATTACTCAGGGTGCCGCAGCCGGCTACAGCTCCTACGGCAATCAGGTAGGTCTGGCTACCGGTCAGGTCGCTGAGGTATATCATCCGGGCTTCGTAGCGAAGCGTCTGGAAATCGGTGCGGTAATAGCCGCAGCCCCTCGTATGAATGTTGTCCGTGAGGCTCCGAAGGCTGGAGACATTGTCATTCTGGTAGGCGGTCGTACCGGTCGTGATGGTATCGGCGGTGCTACCGGCTCGTCAAAGGGTCATACCGAGGCATCCCTCACTGAAGCCGGTGCTGAGGTACAGAAGGGTAATCCGCCCACAGAGCGCAAGATTCAGCGTCTGTTCCGCAATCCGAATGCCAGCCGTCTCATCAAGCGCTGCAATGACTTCGGTGCCGGCGGCGTGGCTGTTGCTATCGGCGAGCTGACGGACGGTCTGATGATAAATCTGGATACTGTTCCGAAAAAATACGCTGGTCTCGATGGTACCGAGCTGGCTATCTCTGAGTCTCAGGAGCGTATGGCAGTAGTTGTTGATGCTGCGGACAGAGAAAAGTTCATCTCCTTAGCCGATGAGGAAAATCTGGAAGCGACCGTCGTTGCAGTAGTCACCGAGACTCCCAGACTTGTGATGCGCTGGAGAGGAAAATACATCGTCAACCTGAGTCGCGCATTCTTGGATACCAATGGTGTCCGTCAGCATGTCAGCGTGCGGGTAGGGGCTATCTCCGACCGTGACCGCTATCTGAATAAACTGCCGAAAGCCGTAGAGAATGAAAAGAAGGCAGATACGGCTTGGCTGAAAAATCTGGCTGATCTGAATGTTTGCAGTCAGAAGGGTCTCGTAGAGCGCTTTGACTCCTCCATCGGTGCCGCTACCGTAACTATGCCGTTTGGCGGCAAAAATCAGCTGACTCCGGCTGAAGGCATGGTAGCAAAGCTGCCGGTGACCTACGGTGAGACCGGTACGGCAACCGCTATGGCCTACGGCTTTAATCCCTACCTCATGAGCTGGAGCCCGTTCCACGGTGCTGTCTATGCTATCCTCGAAGCCACAGCAAAGATGGTAGCTATGGGTGCTCCGGCAGACAAACTTCGCCTTACTTTGCAGGAGTTCTTTGAGAGCCTCGGCAAGGATCCGTCCATTTGGGGCAAGCCTTTTGCCGCCCTGCTCGGTGCGCTTTGGGCTCAGCATGAGCTGGGTATCCCTGCTATCGGCGGCAAGGATTCCATGTCCGGTACATTTATGGATCTGAAGGTTCCGCCTTCTTTGGCCGCTTTTGCGGTCGGTGTTCTCCCGGCAGAGCAGGCTGTGTCTTCCGAGTTTAAGTATGCCGGCAGCACTGTCTATATGTTTACTGCTCCGAAGGATTCCAAGGATTTGCCGCAGTTTGCCCGCTTTAAGAAAGCATACGCCAAGATAAACGAGCTCATGAGAGACCACAAGATACTCTCGGCCTCTACTGTCAAAATGGGCGGTCTTGCTGCCACTATCTCCAAGATGTGCCTTGGCAACGAAATCGGTTTCCGCTTTAAGGACTTTGCCGGGGACAGTGAGCTCTATCTGCCCAACTATGGTGCTATCGTATTTGAGACCGGAGTTGGCAGCAATCTGGCTGCTGAGCTGGCTCCCTTTGACTGCAAGGTCATCGGTGAGACTACTATGGTTCCCAGCGTTGTCAATGGCAGCATGGCTGTCAGCCTGCAGGAAATTCAGGATGCCTGGACTGCACCGCTGGAGAACATATTCCCGACGCAGGCCAAGGTAAAGGGAATTATCAACCCTTCCGTGCTTTACACCTCCGGCAACAGCATCAGCCGCTACGCTCCTATTGCAAAGCCGCGGGTCGTCATTCCGGTTTTCCCGGGAACGAACTGCGAGTATGATACTGCCCGTGCTTTTGCTCGGGCCGGTGCCGATCCTCATACCGTTATCATCCGCAATCTCAGCCCGGCTGCTATTGAAGAGACCGTCGAGGTATTGGAGAAGGAGCTTCGCAAGGCTCAGATGCTAATGTTCCCCGGTGGCTTCTCCGGCGGCGATGAGCCAGATGGTTCCGGTAAGTTCATTGTAGCCATGTTCCGCAATCCGCGCCTTACCGAAGCTGTGATGCGTCTGCTGCATCGTCAGGATGGTCTCATCCTCGGTATCTGCAACGGCTTCCAGGCCCTCATTAAGCTCGGTCTGGTTCCCTATGGTGAGATTCGTGATTTGGCCACCAATTCTCCGACGTTGACAACCAATCAGATTGGCCGCCATGTTTCCACTATGGTGCAGACAAAGGTTGTTTCCAATCTGTCCCCCTGGTTCAACAATGTTAATGTAGGGGAGCTGCACACTATTGCTGTATCTCACGGTGAGGGCCGCTTCTTTGCAGATCATGAGGTGGTGGCTCAGCTCCGCATCCGCGGTCAGATTGCTACTCAGTATGTCAATGAGACCGGCGATCCGTCTCTGAATATTGCCTTCAATCCAAACGGCTCGGTAAATGCTATCGAGGGTATCACCAGTCCGGATGGCCGAGTACTGGGCAAGATGGGTCACTCGGAGCGTATCGGCGAGCATGTATATTCCAAGCGCTTTCAGGAGGACGAGTTCATCCTCTCCGGCGAGGGCGAGGAGGTCTTCAGCGGCGAAT
>JAZLHS010000088.1:0-30781 GCA_045616885.1 Selenomonadaceae bacterium
AAGTTGGGGTCGAACTTCTGACCTTCGGTCTCAATGACCTTCAGGCCTTTATCCTTCAGACCCTGCATCATCTGATCATAGACCATCTGAACGCCCTTTTTCAGACTTTCCGCGTCAGCTGACTCTGCCGCAAGAGCTCGCTCGAAGTTGTCAATAATGGGAAGAAGTGCTTTAAGCACATCCTGCTTGATTATGTTCCCAAGCTCTTCCTTTTCCTTCTGAGTACGGCGGCGGAAATTCTGAAATTCTGCCTGCTGACGAAGAATTCGGTCATCCTTTTCGGCCAGCTCTGCCTTCAGCTTGTCCACTTCATTTTCTGCCGGGGCTTCTTCGGCAGCAGCCTCTCCGGCCATGCCCTCCCCTACAGGTTCGCCTGCTGCCTGCTTTTCATAGGCGGCTGCAGCGGCAGCGGGATCGACCGTGCCCTTTTCCTGCTCGGTCTCCAGCTTGATGTCTTCCTGATTGATTCCCATTTTTTATCTCCTCTCGCTGTCACCAGCGGAATTGTTTTATTATTTCGGCGATGTGGTCATTCATATAGTTGAGCATCGATATGGCCTTGCCATACTCCATTCTGGTGGGGCCCATTACAGCCAGCGTTCCTAGCAGCTCACCGCCAAGATGGTAGGTAGCGGTGATGATGCTCATGTCTTTGACACCGTCATATTTATTCTCACTGCCGATGGTCACCGACAGGCCTTCACCTCTGTGAGCGTGGAGAATATCCTTCAGGAGTTGCTCCTCCTCCAGCATGATGAGCGTCTCCTTGACCTTCTCAACATCCTGAAATTCAGGCTGAGCCAGCATCTGAGTAGTTCCGCCCAGATACAGCCGCTCCTTTTTCTCACCCTCGAGTGAGCGATTTATCACATCGAGAGCTGCCTCATAGAGGCCTTCATCTCCTACATCCCGCCTGATTTTCGCCAGACTCTGGGGATGAATGGCATCTATTGCATGACCGGCACACTCTTCATTGAATACCCCGGCTACCCGCCGTAGGTCTTCGAAACTTGCTCCATCCGGTATGTCTATAATCCTGTTCTCAACAAATCCGGCATCCGTCATAAGAACGGCTATCGCTCGACTGTCATCGAGCGGCAGGAACTGCAGGCATCGATATGCGGCCTGAGTCATCTGAGGAGCCAGCAGCAGGGAAACATTATTTGTTACCTTCGATATTATCTTCGCTGTCTCCTTGAATACCTCATCGACCCGCTTGACCTTCGCCTTATACCAGGCGTCTATCAGCTGCTTGTCTTCGGCACTCAGGCTCATCTCCTGCGGAGGCAGAAGATTGTCAACATACAGGCGGTATCCTTTTGATGAAGGAACCCGGCCGGAGGAAGTGTGAATGTGCTCCAGGTAGCCAAGCATTTCCAGATCCGCCATTTCATTGCGAATCGTCGCCGGACTGACGCCCAGGTCATACTTGCGAGCAATGGTGCGAGAGCCTACCGGCTCAGCCGAAGCAATGTAGTCCGTGACTACAGCGCTCAGGACTTTGCGCTTTCTCTCATCGAGCATTCACTCTCACCCGCTTCCCGGAACCTTCGTTGTTAGCACTCCTTTTTGCTGAGTGCTAATTCTCTGACATGATAGTACAACTAATTCGTCAAAAAGTCAATAAGTCAAGATTCAAAAATTTCAGATTTTTTCTTCATCAGTGTAAAACTGACGAAAATATCATCTATAAGGAAACCTTTATGAACGCCGGTACTTTGCGACTGACAAGCCAGCCGACGCAGTCAGAGCTAAGTACCGCTGCGTGAATAAAAGAGCGAGAGCGCGTTTCCGCTAGATGATATTTCGTCAGTGGTTTCAATTATAGTCTTTTATCCAGTATTTATTCGTTTTACCCGGACAAAAACAAAACCCCGGCTGATGCCGAGGTTTTGCATTAATCAAATTTGCTTGCAGATTATTCCTTCTCTGCCTGCTTCTTGACGATAGCACGATTGCGGACATACAGCTCATCCAGCTGCTTCTCTTCGACTTCGCTGGGAGCCTGGCTCATAACATCGGAAGCGCTCTGAGTCTTCGGGAAGGCGATTACATCGCGGATGGAGCTGCGCTTTGCCATGAGCATGACGAGGCGGTCGAGACCGAAGGCGATACCGCCGTGCGGAGGAGTGCCGTACTCGAAAGCATCCATCATGAAGCCGAACTTGGCACGAGCTTCTTCCTTGGTCAGGCCAATAGCCTCAAATACCTTCTCCTGCAGCTCGCTGCTGTAGATACGGAGGCTGCCACCGCCGATTTCAACGCCGTTGAGAACCATGTCGTAGGCATTTGCCTTTACGCGACCTGGGTCGGACTGGAGATACTGGATATCTTCTTCTCTCGGAGCGGTGAACGGATGATGCATTGCTTTCCAGCGCTTGTCTTCTTCGCTGTACTCGAACATCGGGAAATCAATGACCCAGAGGAAGCAGCGCTTGTCCGGATCAATGAGACCGCGGCGACGGCCCATCTCCAGACGGAGAGCGCCGAGAGCCTGCGCAACGACCAGCGGCTTGTCGCCAACGATGAGCAGGAGGTCGCCGGTCTTGGCACCGGTAGCCTGCTTAATAGCCTCAAAGGTTTCATCGCTGTAGAACTTCTTGAAGGGGGACTTGATGCCTTCAGCACTGTACTGAATCCAGGCCATGCCCTTGCCGCCGTACTGCTTTACATACTCTACGAGGCCATCCAGCTCACGACGGGGAATATCGGCGTAGTCATCAACCTTGATGCACTTTACCTGACCGCCGTTCTCGATAACAGAGGTGAATACTTTGTAATCGGAACCCTTCAGGAATTCGGAAATATTCTGGAGCTCCATGCCGAAGCGGATATCCGGCTTATCAGAGCCGTAGCGCTCCATAGCCTCATCCCAGGTCATGCGAAGGAACGGCTGCTGCGGGCGGTCGTTGCAGGCCTTGTCAAAGAGCTCAGTTACGAGGTCTTCCATGATGTTCAGGATGGTTTCCTGATCGATGAAGCTCATCTCAACATCCAGCTGAGTGAACTCCGGCTGACGGTCAGCACGGAGGTCTTCATCACGGAAGCAGCGAACAATCTGGAAATAACGCTCCATGCCGGCGACCATGAGAATCTGCTTGAAAATCTGGGGGCTCTGAGGAAGAGCATACCACTTGCAGGGGTTCAGACGGCTGGGAACTAGGAAGTCACGGGCACCTTCCGGGGTGGACTTGCAGAGCATCGGAGTCTCAATCTCCAGGAAGCCGTTGCGGTCAAAGTAATCACGCATGAGCTTAGTTACGCGATGACGGAGAATGAGGTTCTTCTGCATCTCCGGACGACGGAGGTCGAGGTAGCGGTATTTCAGGCGAAGCATCTCATCAACATCGAGATCATCCTGAATATAGAAAGGAGGAGTCTTGGCCTTGTTGAGGATGCGCAGCTCGGTGCAGACGACCTCAATGGTACCGGTATCCATCTTGGGGTTTACAGTGTCAGCGGAACGAGCCCGGACATTACCGACAACGGCAATAACGAACTCGTTGCGGAGAGTCTCAGCCTTGTGGAAAGCATCTCCCATCTGAGCCTCATCATAAACAACCTGAACATAGCCGGAGCGATCGCGGAGATCAACGAAAATGAGACCGCCATGGTCACGACGACGGGATACCCAGCCGCAGAGAACAACACTCTGCCCTACTTCACTGTCGCGAAGCTGACCGCAGTGATGGGTGCGTTTAAGACCTTCCAAAGTTTCCATTATTCTTTCACCTCATATAGAATTATAATGTGATTTCCTTATTATTTCAGAGATTCAATCTTAGCGATGATATCCTTGCGGGGAACCGGTTCCTGAGTTCCGGCCTTCAGGTCTCTGAACTGAACATATTCACCGGCTACCTCTTCTTCGCCTACCAGCAGAGCAAAATGAGCACCGCTCTTATCCGCAGATTTCATCTGAGCTTTCATACTGCGTCCGGCCAAATCTGCCTCAACCGTGAAGCCGGCCTGACGAAGCTCGTCGGTGATAGCAAATGCCATCTGCTTGGCCTGCTCACCGAGAGAGACCATGTAGACATCCAGCTTCTCTTCGGAATCCGGCAGCAGTCCCTGCTCCTCCAGAACTAAGAGAACTCGCTCCAGTCCGACAGCAAAACCTACCGCCGGTGTAGCCGGGCCGCCTATCTCTTCGACGAGACCATCGTAGCGGCCGCCGCCGCAGACAGCACTCTGGGCACCGAGATTGTCATATTTTATCTCAAAGGCAGTCTTCGTATAGTAGTCAAGACCGCGAACCAGACGCGGGTCAAGCTCATACTTCAAACCAAGCGCCGTGAGGTAACTCTTGAGCTTCTCAAAGTGGTCACGGCATTCATCGCAAAGGCACTCGGCAATTTCCGGCGCTCCGGCATTCAGCTCGTGGCACTTCTCCTCCTTGCAGTCAAGGAGACGAAGGGGATTGCGGTCAAAACGTGACTTGCAGTTATCACACATTCCGTCCAGCTTCGGTGCCAGGAAATCCTGCAACGCCTTTCGGTAGACAGGGCGACACTTGGGGCAGCCTACGGAATTGATGGAGAGAGAAAGATTTTTCAGTCCCAGGGACTGGAGGAAGCGAGTGGCCAGCAAAATGACTTCTGCATCTACAGCCGGAGATGCAACGCCCAATGCCTCTACACCGAACTGGTGGAACTCTCTCTGACGACCGGCCTGCGGACGGTCATAGCGGAACATGGAACCGATATAGAAGAGCTTGGTCAGCTGACTGTCAGCGTAAAGCTTATTCTGCAAATACGCTCTGACAGCGGCAGCTGTGTTCTCCGGACGAAGGGTAACGCTGCGGCCGCCTCTGTCAGTGAAGCTGTACATCTCCTTCTCTACGACATCGGTAGTATCACCGATACCGCGCTGGAACAGCTCGGTATGCTCAAACAACGGAGTCCGTATTTCACGGAAGCCGTATTTTTTGCAGATATCGCGAACCTTTCCCTCGGCATAGCGCCAGTTGCCCACAGCATCAGGAAGTATATCCTTCGTGCCGCGGGGGCGTTCTATCAACATGATTACTCCTCCAGTGTTATAATGTATGGGCCATCTGAATGCCCACATACTTTGTTGCTATTTATCGTATGCGGCAGCCAGGAAATCCGCCCGCCGCTGTGTATATCCATCTATTCTCTCCAGATAAACCGACAGCTCCTTGGCATTGAAGCAGGCCTTCATGATACCGGTAGCCGGATCGACGACCTTGGTTGTGGCCGCACCGCCGATTCCGATTATGGTCTGTCGCTCCTCCATTATCTGGATGTTGTACATACTTTCGGCTCCGGGACGACAGAAGCCTACATTCTCCAGCTCGCCTCGCTGATAGCCCTGGCGATACAGATAGTAGGGGTGAAGCCCCCAGCCTTCAATAGTATCTCGGGCTACGGCGAACATCTTCTGCGCTTCTTCGTCATCCGGCAGCTCATAGTCCTCGATGTGCATAGCCAGTCGAGAGCCACGCTTCAGCGCCAAAGCATGAACAGTGATATCATCCGGCTTCAACGGTTCCAGCTGAGCCATTGTATCCGCTACCTCCGCCGCAGTTTCTCCCGGCAGACCGATTATCAGATCCATGTTGATGGAGAAATCGCCAAGACCTCGCAGCAGATGGTACATGGCTGCGATGTCTCTCGGAGTATGGCGTCGTCCGATGCGCCGCAGAGTCTTTTCCTGCATTGTCTGCGGATTTACGCTGACCCTGTTCACATGGTGACGGCTCATTGAGCCTATTTTTTCCAGGCTCATGCTGTCCGGTCGCCCTGCCTCCACCGTAAACTCGATGGTATCATCGGTGATGAAGCTTCCCTCCACCGCCGTCAGCAGCTGTTCGAACATATCGTTTGGCAGAGCCGAAGGGGTGCCGCCGCCGATATAGACATTCTGAACCCGGAAGCCGTATTTTTCTATGGCTTCTTTGGCCGCCTTCATATCCGCAGTCATCGCCTGCCAGAACTTTTGGAGACCCTCACGCCCCGGCAAAATGTAAGCTGGGAATGAGCAGTACAGGCATCGGGTAAGACAAAATGGGATGCCGACATATATACTGACCGTCTTTTCATCGGTCTGTGCCAGAAAAGGGCGCTGACGAATTGCCAAGTCGGTTATCATCGTGGATTTTTCCAATCCGGCCCCGTAATCCCGGCGAAGCATATCGATAACAGCCTCGCGGCTGTCACCTTTATCAAGGGCATGATGAACAATCTTGGTAGGACGGACACCGTGGAGAATTCCCCAAGGAGCTTCCTCTATGTTCAAATCCCTCGCTATACTATCCTTTATCAGTATATTGTAGAAATTCAGCTTTACCAGTCTGTGAACAGCTGCCTTGGCCGCTTCATTCTTGGCTGATTCACCTGTCACCGGCTGACTTTTCCTGCCGTCACGGATGAAGGTGGTGGTAACAGTGACCGCTGTATCAGGGGCGTCGGGATTCGCCGCCGCAATGCTATGGCATACTTCCCAGACCTCTCCCACCGGCTCCGGCAGCGGAGCCCGACTGGTGTAGAGAGCCCATTGCTTTGCCTTTTCTGCCGCTTCATCATAGAGTGGCAGACGGAAAAGATTCAGGACTTCCTTTATTACTTTTTCTACAACCTCAGGACGATGACCGTGAAAATTCCCGGCTTCATCTTCCCGAATAATCAGCTTTTTTATAAGCAAAGCTTACTGGCACTCCTTGCAGCAACCGAAAAACATTACCTGATGGTCCTCTATCCGGAAGCCGGACTTTTCGGCAATCTCTTTTTCCAAATCGTCCATCATATCATCCGGGAACTCTCTGACCTTGCCGCACTTCAGGCAGATAAGATGATGATGCTGATGAGCCAGCGGATCATTGTCCCCCACCTCATAACGGCTGCAGCCATCACCGAATTCCATTCTCTGAAGAATTCCCAGCTCCGCCAAAAGCTCAAGGGAGCGATAAACAGTGGCCAGACCGACATCATGACCCTTATCACGAAGCAGACCGTAGACATCCTCGGCGCTGAGATGCTCGCCGGGATTTTCAATGAAAATCTCCAGAACGGTCCGTCGCTGGCTGGTCAGCTTATGCCGACGTGCCTTAAGACGAGTCTCCAGGTCTTGCATTGTAAATCTGCTGTTCATGTTATCCCTCCGGAAATCAAAATTTCGGTAAAGCAAAAATCATCAATCTATCTTAACATAAAAAGGCACAAATTTCAAAAGAAATTTGCGCCTTAACCTTATCCCAAATAAGGATTTATCATCTTTTCATCGCCGATGGTAGTACCCGGTCCGTGGCCGGTAAACACCCTTGTATCATCCGGCAGAGAAAGAAGCTTCTCCTTAATACCTGATACCAGCGTCGTCAGCGAACCACCGGGGAAATCGGTGCGACCGATGGAGCCGTAGAATAGTGTGTCACCGCTGATGAGAGCCCCTGCCCCATAGAGGCAGATGCCGCCGGCAGAATGACCGGGCGTGTGGAGAACCTTCATTGTGATGTTTCCGAATTTCACTTCATCACCATCTGCCAAATATTCATCGGCCGGACGGGAAGTAATCTTCAGCCCCATATAGGCAGAGAGATTAGCTCGGGGATCTCCCAGCATGGGAGAGTCGTCCTTGTGAATCATCAGCTTGGCACCGGTAGCCTCACAGATATCATCATTGGCTCCGATGTGGTCGCTGTGTCCGTGGGTATTGACCACAGCCTTAACCGTCAGTCCATCCTTCTTTATCTCAGCCAAAATCCGCTCGGGATGTCCGCCCGGGTCAACTACTATTGCTTCCTTCGTATCGGCGTCCCACAGGATGTGGCAGTTCACATCAATCGGGCCGACTACCAAAGTCTTAATCCTCATTACCGTCATCTCCTTTACCGCCGGATGAAGTCATTTTACGGCTTGCATTATACACATCTTTCAGCTGGCGCAGCTTGTTGATAACCTGTGTGACCTGAGATGAGCTGTGAACTTCCAGACCCATCTCCACCACCGAGGTACGATTTTTGCGGTTTGCTCTCGCATTGATGGAGCTGATGTTCAGCTTCAGCTCACTTGGTACAGCCAGCAGCTGAGTGAGTACGCCCTGCCTGTCGTTGCAGGTAATCTCCAGCTTGACCGTATAGAACTTATCAATGCCGATATCCCAGCTGACCTCCATAACACGCTCAATATCGCTGAGCCCGGAGGAAATATTCGGGCAGTCTGACCGATGTACAGATACGCCTCTGCCTCGTGTAATAAACCCGACGATGGGGTCACCGGGTATCGGGTTACAGCAGTGAGCCAGACGAACCATCAGGCCGCCCTCACCCTGAACGAGGACGCCGTGGCCTGCCTTCTTTGAGCCTGAGTTATGAGGTTTCAGTTCCTCGAGTATCCTTGATATATCTGCACTGGCAGCTTCCCGGACTTCCTTCTTGTGGAGCTCTACCAGCTTTGTTACCACCGTCTTCAGGGAAACGCCGCCGTAACCGATGGCTGCCAGCAAATCTTCTTCCGTTGCCAGATTGAAGCGGTCAGCAACCTGCTGCATCTTGTCCTTCTGAAGCAAGTCCTTCGGCTCGTAATTCAGGTGCTTCAGCTCGCCGTGGAGCATTTCCTTGGCTCGCTCGATATTCTCTTCGCGCTTGGCTTTCTTAAACCAGGTGCGTATTTTATTGCGGCTGTCCGGTGAGCCGACGATGTTCAGCCAGTCGCGGCTTGGACCGCCGTTGGCTTTGTTGGTAATAATTGAAACGATATCGCCGTTTTTCAGCTTGTGCTCCAGCGGCACCAGCTTTCCGTTTACCTTGGCGCCGACACAGTGATGGCCGACCTCTGTATGTATGCGATAGGCAAAGTCCAACGGGACAGAGCCCTTCGGCAGATTGATTATCTCGCCCTTCGGGGTAAAGACGAATACCTCATCCGAGAAGACATCGACCTTCAGAGCCTCTACGTATTCCTTCGGATCACTGAGTTCCTGCTGAAGGTTTACCATCTGACGGAGCCAGCTCATCTTCTGATCCAGCTCGCCGGTTGCTCCTACCGAGGCTCCGGCTTCCTTGTACTTCCAGTGGGCGGCAACACCGTACTCGGAGACCTGATGCATCTTGAAGGTACGAATCTGAATCTCCAGCGGATAGCCCTTGGTCATCACCGTAGTATGGAGGGACTGATAGCCGTTTGACTTCGGCATGGAAATATAATCTTTGAAGCGACCGGGAATCGGCTTCCACATTTCATGGAGAGTTCCCAGGACAGCATAGCAGTCGCGGACAGAGTGAACGAGTACCCTGACGGCTGACAGGTCATATATCTCGTTGATACTCTTGTTGTCGCGCCGCATCTTTTTGTAAATACTGTAGAAGTGCTTGGCTCGACCGTGTATCTCACACTTAATGCCGTCCTCTACGAACTGTTTGCGCATCTGCTCTATGGCGCTGTCGATGAACTCCATACGCTCGGTGCGCTTCTGCTTTACGCTCTCCACCAGATCATAGTACACATCGGCATGGAGATAACGCAGGCAAAGATCCTCCAGCTCGCACTTGATATTGGATATACCCATACGATTTGCCAGAGGGGCATATATTTCTTTTGTCTCCTGCGCAATTCGCTGCTGCTTGTCTTCCCTCATGTACTTCAGTGTCCGCATGTTGTGCAGACGGTCTGCCAGCTTAATGAGGATAACGCGAATGTCCTTGGCCATAGCCAGGAACATCTTGCGATAGTTCTCCAGCTGCTGCTCTTCCTTGGACTTGTACTCTATCTTGCCCAGCTTGGTAACGCCATCGATGAGCATGGCTATCTCCGGCGAGAACATTTCCTCCATCTGCTCGATGGTAAAGGTCGTATCCTCTACTACATCGTGAAGGAGCGCCGCACTAATGGTAGACTCATCCATGTGCAGGTCGGCAATGATAGCCGCGACATTGAGTGGGTGAATGATATAATCTTCTCCCGATGCCCGCTTCTGCCCCTTGTGGGCTTCTGCTGCTAAATCGTACGCTTTTCTTATGATATCAAAATTGGCATCCGGCTGAGATTTCCTGACGATGTCCAGTATAAAATCTATTGTTACCGGCTCGCTGTATGCTTCACTCATCCTGACCACCTCCGATTTTCGTTCAGCTGCTGCAGATACAGGTTTCATATCTGTCTAAAGGAAGACGGCAAAGCCTCCCCCATTTTGATTAAGTATTTCTTTATTATACGACGGCAAAACTAAATAAACAAGAGCTGTTCGAAGTACAAAGGAATTTCCTCTATACTTCGAACAGCTCTTGTTTTTCAAAATAATTCAGAATGAGTTTATCAGCAGACTTCAAAAGCATTCTCCAACTGATTGATGAACAACTGGCCGTCGTCCGTAGCGATGACCTCAATCACATCAAAGCGGCAGAGACGGTCATGCAGATTCTTCGCCATGATGTACCAGTTGGCTCCACGGATTATCTTCCGCTGCTTTGCCGCCGTCACCGCCATCGCGGGCGAGCCGCAGCGAATGCTCCGCCGGGTCTTCACTTCAACAAAGACGATGACACCATTCTTCTCGGCGATGATGTCAACTTCTGCTTCTCGTATCCGGTATTGCTTCTCACGAATGCGATAGCCTTTTTTCATCAGATATTCCGCCGCGGCCGCTTCTCCGATGTTCCCAAGCTCTTTATTATTCATATTCACAGATTGAGCCTCCCCTGCAGGGGAGGTGGCCGAAGGCCGGAGGGGTAACTATCCTGAACCAGGCTCCTACTGTTACCCCTCAGTCAGCTTCGCTGACAACTCCCCTATAGGGGAGCCTTTCAAACTCAATAGTAACGGTAAGAGTCCTTCCCACAGATGTTGTTCCAACATCTCACATTAAGGAAAGAGGCAGCGAAAAATGATTCTCATCTTTCACTGCCTCAATTATTTTATTTACGGAGTTCAGCACCAAAGCTCTTTGCTACCTCTTCGAGGATAGCATTGAAAGCAACATCGACTTCCTCATCCGTAAGGGTGCGGTCAGCCGCCCGGAACTTCAGCGAGAAGGCCAGGCTCTTCTTGCCTTCGCCCAGCTGCTTGCCGGTGTAGAGGTCAAAGAGATTTACGCTCTGGAGATATTTGCCGCCCTGCTTGGTGATAGTACGGGAGATAGCACCAGCTGAAACATCATCGGCAACAGTGAGAGCCAGGTCACGCTCAACAGCCGGATATTTCGGCAGCTGAGTGAACTTTGCTTTCTTGCCGGTATACTTCAGAAGAGTCTTGATGTCAGTCAGGACAAACATGTACATCTTCTTTTTCGTGCCAAGGTTCTCCATGACCTGCGGATGAACTTCACCCACAGTGGCAATGACCTCGCGACCCTTCTTGAAGACAGCGGTCTTGCCCGGATGGAGGCAGAAATGCTCACCGGCCTCAACGGCGCAGTCGCGGATACCGATAGCATCCAGCAGGCTCTCAACGATACCCTTGGCATCGTAGAAATCTACCATCTCGTTGCTGTCCGTCCAGTTCTGCGGATAGCGGCGACCGGAGATGACACCGGCCAGCTTCAGTTTCTGGGTCGGCAGCTCAGTTACCGGCAGAGCCTTCGGGAAGAATACTGGGCCAATCTCAAATACGCGAACATCTTCGTTCTTGCGGGAGAAGTTGCGCATAACAGTCTCAAAGAGAGTAGTAAGTATGCAGGTGCGGACATTGGGATAATCGTCGGACAGCGGATTCATGATAGGAATCATGGTACGAAGAATGCTGTCAGCCGGCACATTCAGCTTGTCGCACATATCAGGATGCTGGAAGCTGAAGGAACGAGTCTCAAGCATCCCGAGGGAAACGAGAGTCTGAGTAATCTTATCTACGAGATTCTGCTCCTCACTCTGACGAGCCAGCATTACGCCACCCTTCGGAAGAGTAGCACGAATATTGTCATAGCTGTAGATACGGGCTATTTCTTCGGAGATATCCTCCATGAGGGCGATATCCTTGCGCCAGGTGGGAGAAACAGCCTCATAATTTCCGTTGCCGAGATCCTTTACTTCGATATCAAGGGAAGCAAGGATACGGAGAATTTCCGCAGCCGGAATATCGGTGCCGAGGCGTTTGTTTATCTGCTCAGCAGTAAAGGGAACGATAGGCTGCTCCTTCGGTGCCGGATAAACATCAATAACACCCTGTGCAACGGTGCAGGCACCCATATCCTGAAGCAGCTGAGCTGCACGGTCAAGGGCACGGATGGTGTGCTCTACATCAATACCGCGCTCAAAGCGGCCGGAAGCCTCAGAGTGAAGCCCGATAGAGCGGGAAGTGCGGCGGATGGAAGGCCCGAAGAAGGAGGCCGCCTCCAGAACTACAGTAGTGGTCTTCTCGGTGATTTCGGTCTCCAGACCACCCATTACACCGGCAAGACCGGCTGCCTTTACGGCATCGGCAATGACCAGCTCACCGCCCTTGGCGAGACGAGAGGAATCATCGAGAGTGTGGAGCTCCTCGCCGGCATTGGCCCGACGAGCGGTAAGAGACTGTCCGGCAATCTCATCATAGTCGTATGCGTGCATGGGCTGGCCAAGCTCTACCATTACGAAGTTGGTGACATCGACTACATTGCTGATGGAACGGATTCCTGCACCCTCGAGGCGAGTCCGCATCCACGCCGGTGAAGGGCCAATCTTTACATTCTTCAGCACGCGGGCGGAGAAGCGGGAGCAAAGATCCGGATCATCGATAGCTATTTTTATCATATCGGCAGCCTTTGCTGCATCATCCTCAGTGACCTTTATCTCCGGCCACTTCGGCTGATTGCCGGTAAGAGCTGCAATCTCACGGACGATACCGATTACGCTGAAGCAGTCAGCACGATTTGCCGTAAGCTCAAACTCAAGCACAGCGTCATCAAGACCGAGAACTTCTGCAATGGGACGACCAATCGGAGTATCAGCCGGCAGGATATAAATGCCGTTGAGCTGCTCCTCGGTAAGATTTGTGGTATCAATTTTTATCTCATCAGCGGAGCAAAGCATACCGGCGGAGGCAACACCGCGGAGCTTGGACTTCGCAATCTTCTTGCCGCAGGGAAGGTCTGCACCGACGAGAGCTACGGGAACAACATCATTCTGATGAACATTCTGGGCACCGGTAACGATGGTCAGAGGCTTACCGTCACCTACATTCATGGTGCAGATAAACATATGGTCAGAGTCAGGATGACGGACTATCTCATCAACCCGACCGGTAACGACCTTTTCCAGACCCTTATCTGCCCGGATAACATTCTCGACGGGAACGCCGGCGCGGGTCAGCTTTTCAGCCAAATCCTCGGCACTCTCGGTGAAATCTATATAATCTTTAAGCCATTTAATAGAAACCTGCATCTATATCACCTCTCAGAACTGGGACAGGAAGCGAACATCATTGTCATAGAAAAGGCGGAGGTCATCAATGCCGTAGGAAAGCATCGCGATACGCTCAACGCCGAGACCAAAAGCGAAACCAGAGACCTTCTTCGGGTCATAGCCGCTCATCTCCAGTACATGGGGATGAACCATACCGGCGCCGAGGATTTCCAACCAGCCGGTACCCTTGCAGACCCGGCAGCCTTTACCGTGACACATAACGCAGGAAATATCCACCTCAGCACTAGGCTCTGTAAAGGGGAAGAAGCTGGGGCGGAAGCGAACTCCTACATCCTCGCTGAATATTTTGTGGAGGAACAGCTCCAGGGTACCCTTCAAATCGGCGAAGGTGATGCCTTCATCGATAACAAGACCTTCTACCTGAGTAAACATCGGAGAATGGGTAGCATCGTAATCATCGCGGCGATATACACGGCCCGGAGCAATCATGCGAATCGGGCTGTTGGGCTCATGAGCCTCCATGGTACGAGCCTGTACCGGGGAGGTCTGGGTGCGCATGAGGATATCTTCAGTAATATAGAAGGAATCCTGCATATCACGGGCAGGGTGATCCTTTGGAAGATTCAGCGCCTCAAAGTTGTAGTAGTCAGACTCCACCTCAGGACCATCCTCGATGGTGAAGCCCATGTCCATGAAAATAGACTTGATGCGATTGAGGGTCTGAGTCAGCGGATGGAGATGACCGGTCCACAGGGGACGACCCGGCAGCGTAACATCGATTCTTTCGCTGGCCAGTTTCTGCTCCAGTTCACGAGCTTTCAGCTCGGCAGTCTTGGCAACAATCATTTCCTCCAGCTCGGCACGAGCCTGATTTACGACCTGACCAAACTTAGGCCGCTCCTCCGGTGCCAGCTGACCAAGGCTCTTCAGCATACCGGTGATTTCACCTTTTTTACCAAGGAAACGAACCCGGATATCATTGAGCTCCGGCAAAGTCTGAGCTTTGTTCTTGATAAGCTCCGCAGCTTCCTGTTTAAGCTGCGCGATTTTCTCTTCCATGTATATCCTCCTCAAATGGCACATCGCCGAAATTTTACAAAACATCAAAGATAGATTATACCTAAAATATGCCCTACAAACAAGCCGTTTAGAAAAAATACATTAACATAATAGAAAAATCCGGCGATGTCTCACCGGATTTCCTTGCTGTGATGTATTGTTTCCTTTAACCGATATAGCTCTGCATCGGCTCGACGGAACACCCGCTCAAAGGCCTCCGTTTCGTCATAACGCTCGGCAATACCAATACTGATAGCCAACTCATAGGGTAGGCCCTCACTGGCTCCTGCCAAATAAGCATCTACCTTATCCCTTATACCTTTCATTACACTATCATCCTTAGACTGAACGATAATGGTAAATTCATCACCGCCGTATCGGGCAAGGAACGCATTAGTCCCGGCACAGGCCGACTTCAGGGCATTTGCTGCCGTCACAAGTGCCCTATCGCCCTCTTCATGGCCGTATTTATCATTTATCTGCTTGAAGCTGTTCATGTCACAGACAGCCACATATATCTTGTCTCCCTTAGCCGGGTCAAAATTGGCAAACAACTCCTCGCTATATTTTCCCAGTTGATAGCGATTGTTCACCTGAGTCAGAGCATCGATGGTAATGATACCCTCCTGCTCCCTGATTATATCCATCTGACGGCGGAGATTTTCATTGGCAGTAATCAGCTGATGACTATAGTTTGCCTCTCGTTCCAAGGCCGCTGCCATCTCCGCATTGTGCTTCTGCGTGCGCTTCCAGTACACCAAAAAGTTGACAACGAGCAAGAGAATGAACAACAGGAAGCCCATAGTTACCTTGCCGCTGTTATGTCTGATAAAGCTCGACAGAGAGTAATCGGTCGTGTCAAAGGTACTGCTGATGATGGAATCGTTTATGTCTCCGGGGCTCACATCAGCCAGACAGCGAGTAAGTATCCCATAAAACACTCTGTCCTCACGCCGTGTGACAAATGAGTAATCAATATTATCGGAATCGACGATGTGAATATCGCTGTACTCGCCCATCCGGTCAAGATATCTATGAAGCACTCCGCCGCTGACTATAGCACAGCTTATCTCTCCAGACTCGACTGCTGCAAGACATTCAGTCAGGTAGTCATACTCCTTGAACTCCGACCTCAGATACGCTCCGTGCATATACTTCATCGCCGACTCGGTAAGTCTGGGGACACCTATTTTTCTGTAAATGCCGTCGTTATAATCACCCTTATAAACAACAGCCATCCTGTCGGGTGCGAAACGACCGGTGCCAAACAGACCTTCCTGCTCGGCGTACCACAAATCATTATACAGAGGGAATGCTGCATCAACATCGCCCTTCTTTAGTGCCTCAATCATCTTCGGACGATTGTCAAAAGGCACGAGGGTTACCTTGCTGCCGGTGAAATTTTCCAGCCGCTCACGAGCCATCCTCACGACGCCGGACCACTTTCCGCTCTTATCATCATACCCACAGTAAGGAAGGAAATCCTTCAGGCAGGCGATTTTTATTTCCCGGTCATTGAGCCAGTCCAGCTCCTCACGATTCAAGCCCTGTCGAATATATTTCTTGCTCAGGTATCTCTCATGAAGGCTTGTATCAAAGGATGGCTGCCTAGTAAAAATTTCCTCCTGAGCACGGTTCAGCTCATCGAGAAGATCTGCTCGTCCCTTTGATACACACAGATAGAAATGCGTGCCGCCGAACTTGATAACACTCTTGACTCCCTCAAGCATATTGGAGTCTACCGTCGCTACAGCATCGAGACGACGGTGACGGAACATCTCCATGCGCGAGAAAGAATTCCAAAGCGGTACAATCTCACAGTCAATCCCATGCTCCTTCACAAAGTCTCTCAGTACCACTTCAATAGTGCTGTTCATCGGAACGCCGATGCGGAGGCCGGTCAAGACACGCGGGCTGCCCATGCCATCAATCGCACGGTCATCATGGACAAGGACATGGTAGTCCTCACGACCCATCGGCATGCTGGGAAACAACACATCCGGGGCAACTGCCTGACGATGGGAGATGCCGCCCATTATATCTATTTCGCCTTTTTCCAGCTTTCCCAGCATTTCCTCCCAGCTGCCATAGACATACTGATACTTCCAGCCGGTGTGCTTCGCCACCTCCTGAATGTATGCATAGGCGTAGCCGTTCTTATGGGTATCATCGGTAAAGCCGGACTGGAAAACATCATTGTCGGTAAAGTACCCGACTCTGACGATTCTTTCTTTCGCTTCAGCTGCCGGTAAAGATACGCCAAAGCCAAAGAAGAAACCATTAGCCAAAGAAAACATAAAAAGGAAAACAGCAAACAGACGGGCTACCGCCTGTTTGCTGCTGAAGAATCTAGCTTGCATCAATATTTTAATTTTAGCGGAGTGCATTTTTCACCCTCCCTAAAATTCACAAATCTACTGTAATCAGTTTCGACGATTTCCGGGATGCTTATAATTACGAATTGGAATATTGGCCACTACTGCCACAGCATCATCCTGAGTTTCCAGACCGATGTCCATAGACTTTCTGTCAACATCCATATACTTCGAGATAACCTGCAGTATCTCCTCGCGCATCCGCTCCATTACCTCAGGGCTGATGCTGGCACGGTCATGGACGAGAACGACCTTCAGTCTGTCTCTGGCGATTTCATGAGAAGACTTGGATTTGCCGCCGAACAAGCCGAAAAGAGAATCAAACATCACTATTCCTCCTTATCAGCGGCCGAAAAGTGCCTTGAGACGCTCAAAGAAGCTAGGGCCGGAGAATTCCATGAAAGGAATTGTCTCTCCCATAATACGGCCTACCAGATTGCGATAGGCTTTACCTGCCTGAGAGTTCTCATTCTCTACTACCGGCACACCGATGTTTGCGGCATCAATGACCGTGGCATCATCGGGAATATGACCGATACGCTCTACGCCGAGAGTATCGTCGATATCTTCCATAGTGAGCATATCGCCGCGGGCAACAATCTCCGGGCGGATACGATTTACTACCAGCTTTACCTTCTTCTCATCGGCCAAGAGTTTGCCGATAATCTTATCCGCATCACGGACAGCAGCCACCTCAGGCATCGTCACGACAATAGCCCAGTCTGCACCGACGACAGCGGTCTGGAAGCCCTGCTCGATGCCGGCCGGACAGTCGATAAGAATGTAGTCGAAATCATCCCGCATATTCTTGACCAGCTCTGCCATCTGAGACGGAGTTATAGCCGTCTTGTCAGCCACCTGACTGGTAGCAAGGAGATACAGGTTCTCATACTTCTTGTGACGCACGAGAGCCTGACGATAGCCGACCCGCTGCTGAATAACATCTACCAGAGTATATACAATGCGTCTCTCAAGACCCAAAAGCAAATCAAGATTGCGGAGACCGGTATCGGTATCTACCAGTACGACTTTTTTGCCTCTGGCCGCCAGTCCCATACCAATATTGGCAGTGGTGGTAGTCTTGCCGACGCCGCCCTTTCCGGAGGTTACGACGATTACTTCACTCATTTATATTCCTACCTTTCTATGGTCTCAATAACGATTGTATTATCCTTTATCTGCGCCCGCTCAGCCTTTGTTGGTCTGGCCATCCCTTCCGGGGACTGAGCAATTATATCAGCTATTCTTATCTGCACCGGCATGAGGCAGTCAGCGACGATGACAGCTGACCTGTCGCCGTATGCTCCGGCGTGAACAAGACCCTTGCAGACGCCTCTGATATCAATGGAGCCTCCGGCAATTATCTCTGCGCCGGAGTTCACATTGCCCACAATAAGGACACCGCCCCGGGAAGAAATACTTTCGCCGCTCCTGACAGTCCGGTTGATGACCTTCATTGGCACGGTGCCCGGCTCTGCTGCCGTAGCCAGCGGCTGCGGGGTCTCATTTGCTTTGAAGGCAGGAGCAGCCGCCGGCTGCACCTGTGGCTGTGGTACCGGCTCAAAAACGGCGGAAGCCGCTTCTGCAATCTCCGCAGGAGGCGAAGGAACAGCTACAGCCTGCGCATAGGCTGCCTGTCTGGCTCTTGTTTCCCGCAGCTCAGCCTCGGCATCCTCTACCCGGAAGAAGACTCCATGCTGACGAAACAGCTTGGTAAATCTCTCCTCATCGGCCTGAGAAATCACACCAGGCATCAGAAGCACAAGAGTACCGCGTCTGAAGAATCTGCTACCCCATTCCGACTCCAGTTTATCCCGGAGTTCGTTAAGGACATCCTCTATATCGGCTCCTGCTGCAATGGTCAGTTGAAGACCGGCAGCACTGCCTTTGAATTTTACAAGCTCTTCACTCATGATAATATTTCCTTATTAATGAAATACGCTCTTGAATATTCATAGTTTAGTGTACCATAAATATCCGAATAAATAAAGAGAACAATCAATTTGCTTTTCGAGCCGGTTCTGCCTTTTTTTGCGCAGCAGCCGGTTTCGGCGCCGGCGCCGGCTTTTGCCTCGGCTCAGGTGCAGAGTGAGGTTTCGGCAAATGCTGCGGCTCCTGATTGGTCTGATTACCTGTCCTTACATTTGCCGGCTGGGCACTCCCAGGCGTCTGCTTCCGACGGTCATCCGCAGTTTCCCGCGCTGTGTTGCCCGTATTACCAGCCTCACTGCCCATTGGCTGATTACCCGTCGCCGCCTTTACATTAGACTTGTCAGTTCCCTGTTTATCGTCAGCCTTCTTATTCGGCTGAACAGGAGCCGGCGGATTGAATATAGCCGACAGTATTTCACGGCCGATAGGTACCGCCGAGCTGGCACCGAAACCGCCCTGCTCGACGATAACTGCTACCGCCACCGTAGGATTCTCAAAAGGACCATAAGCGACGAACCAGCCGTGGTCACGACCCTGAGGATTCTCTGCTGTACCGGTCTTACCGGCGACATTTACCGGAAAGCCTGCGCCAAAGAAAGAGGCCGCCGTACCGTAATTTGTAACGTCATTCAAGCTGTTCTGTACCAGCCTGATGATTTGATCCGGCACTTCCAGTTCATGGTCTATTGTCGGCTCAAATTTCTTTACCACAGTTCCATCCGGTGCAACTATCCGATCCACCAGATAGGGGCGATAGCACTTGCCTCCGGTTGCCATCTGGCTCATGACCATGGCTGCCTGAAGCGGTGTCACCAGATTGAAGCCCTGTCCTATAGCCGCATCGAGCGTCTCAGAAATATACCATTCATCATCATAGACTTCTTTCTTATATTTCCGATTTGCCACCAGACCTTCGCTTTCGAACGGCAGGTTTATCCCCGTCTTACGGCCAAGACCGAACATCCGGGAATAATGCTCCAGTTTATCTATTCCGAGGCGATAACCCATCTCATAGAAATAAATATTATCGGAGTGGGCCATTGCCTCAGAAAAGTTTATCCAGCCGAGAACTTCGCCGGCTGCATTTGTCTTTTCATCAATCCAGTACACGCCGTTGTCCAGAATTTTTTCTTCCGGCGTTACCTTTCCTTCAGTCAGAGCAGCCGTACCGGTAACTATCTTGAAGGTCGAGCCCGGCGGATATTCGCCGCTGATAGCTTTGTTATCCATCGTGTAGAATGGATTTTCAATGATTTCCTGCCAGTCCTTCTGACTGATTCCGTTGATGAACTTATTGGGGTCAAAGGTGGGACGGCTGACCATTGCCAGCACTTCACCGGTCTGAGGGTTCATGACGACTGCCGCTGCACCCTGTGTATCCAGATTGGCCAATACGCCGTCGACAGCCTTTTCTGCTGCCTCCTGTATGCGCTTATCCAGCGTCAGATATATATCATTGCCCGGCACCGCATCCTTGCTGCCAAGAATCTGCACCGGTGTACCTGCCACATCAACCTCTACCTGACGACCGCCTCGGAAGCCTCTCAGTTCCTTATCATAGAAGCGTTCCAGACCGTATTTGCCGATGATATCACCGATGCGGTAGTCCTGCCCTTTCTTTCCCTCCAGCTCTTCATCCGATATCTCCGCTACATAGCCAAGTGTGTGAGCGGCCAGCTGATTATGAATATATTTTCTTATGGGCTGAACCTCAATAATGACACCGGGGAACATATCCTTCTGCTCCTCAATGATAGATATCGTCTCCAGACTCACATCATACTTGATGCGTATCGGGTCAACACCTTCAGCGTCACCAATTCTCTCCTTGATGTCCTGTGCCGGAACATTCAGCAGCTTCGCCAGACGATTCACGACATCATCGCTGACCGGAGCATTCAGCGGCAGCAGGCTGACCGTGAAGCCCGGTCGGTTAGAGACAAGACTCTCCCCGTGGCGATCATAGAAAACTCCCCGAGGAGCAGTATACGGGATAACACGTATTCTGTTGCCGTCTGCCAGACGGGAATAATACTCGCCGTTGTACACCTGAAGATATCCGGCTCTTAGGATAAGCGCGGAAATGATGAGGATAACAACGATGCCAAGTACCCGCAGACGGCCCTCGTATTCGTTGATCACGACTTTACTCCTTAATGCAGAAATTAGGACACCCGCAGGTGTCCTATCCCATATTTTTATATTACGATTCTTTTGAGCGCTGCTCCGGCCAGTATTTATCGCAGAGCAGAACTACCAGCCGATGAATCGGCAGAGCAAAAACAAAATTAAATGCCAGCTGGGGCAAAAGTATATCTTTTACGGTGGTGGAAACTTTTGGCTCATATCCCAATAAATATATGAGCATAAAAATCACGCCGTACTGGATTGCCGTGGCCCCCAGCGAACTCACCAACGGCAGAATAGTTTGTTCCTTGAATACCCGATTGCTGAAAAAACCGCAGACAAAAGCCGCCGCCATTTTTGCCAGCGTTCTCACACCGAAAAAGCTGCCGGTAACGATATCCTCCAAAAGACCAAAGCAGAAGGCCGAAAAAATACCCAGCCGATTTCCCTGCAGAATAGTGAAAGATACAGCGAAGAGCAACAAAAAATCAGACCCTACTCCCCGAAAGGAAAAATAAGGCATGAGAGAAGTCTCCAAAACAAACAGGCTGCCGATTACTGCCGCCCATACGCTAAGCTGTCTCATGGCCGACCACCATTATAGGTATTCAGGCTTTCGGTTCCGGGCGTCACAGCCGGCTGAGTCAACGGCATTGGAGCCGACTCTCTAGATGCAGTTATTATCGCCACATCCTCCAGCTGCTGAAGGTCAACGGCCGATTCCAGCACTGCATACTTCAGCAGGCCGCCGGCATCATTCTTCACTTCAGAGACGGTACCTACTACCAGCCCCTTCGGATATATACCGCCGAAACCGCTGGTAACGATGGTATCTCCCACAGTGACATCCGCGCTTCTGGGGATATTCACCATTCTTGCCCTGTAGATATCAGATATATCCCCCTGCACGATACCGGCAATACGGGATCTCTGATCCAGTACCGCAACAGCCGCACGAGGGTCAGTCATCAATTCTATTCGGCAGGAAACAGGACCCACTTCGGTAACGTGGCCAACAAGGCCGTGATTCGTTACCGCAGGCATATTTTTCTTTATTCCGTCGCTGCTGCCCTTGTTGACAGTTATCACACTCGTCCAGGTAGCCGCCTCACGACCGATTACACTACACACCATCAAGTCAAACTGGCCAGCCGCATTCTTATAGCCAAGCAGTTCTCTCAGGCGGTTGTTTTCGGCAGCGTACTCAGCCGCCTTGCGATTCTGCTCACGAAGTTCTCTGACTTCATTGCGAAGCATTTTATTCTGTTCATGGATGGTGATGATATCCCAGACATCAGAAGTGATTCCTCGATATTTACTTCCCACCCAGGAAGCTGCCCGCTGAAAAGGGGCGAACACTGTCATCAACGACGGCGTAGAAAACGGTAGCTCAAAGCGTCCTCTGTCAGCAAAGAAAACACCGCAAAAAACGCCTACGAAAACAACTGCCAGAAGAAGTGCCGCTCGACCGCTGTGACCGTCATTTTTAAATTTGCTCATTGTTACAAAGCAACCTGTCTGTTACGGACGAACCTTCTTAGCTGTCATGACAACACGCTTCAGGAGGTCGATATTCTCAAGAGAACGACCGGTTCCCTGACCGACACAGGAGAGAGCATCCTCTGCTACCAGTACCGGCATGCCGGTCTCATGGCTCAGCAGCCGGGCGAAATTCGTCAGCAGCGCACCGCCGCCGGTCATCATGATACCATGATCCATGACATCAGCTGCCAGCTCAGGCGGAGTCTTCTCCAGAGTGCCTTTGACTGCATCGACTATCTTGTAGATAGGCTCATCCAATGCCTCGCGAACTTCACTGGCATGGATAGTGAGGTTCTTCGGCAGGCCGGATACCAGATCACGGCCGCGGATGTCCATAGTCTTGTCATTGTTGGGGTCAACGATGGCCGCACCGATAGTAATCTTTATCTCTTCGGCAGTACGGTCACCAATCATCAGATTATACTTGCGCTTGATGTACTGAACGATGGAAGAATCCAGCTCATCGCCGCCGATACGGATGGAGCGGCTGGTAACGATACCGCCAAGGGAGATAACAGCTATCTCGGTGGTGCCGCCGCCGATATGTACGACCATGCTTCCGGTGGCATCCTCGACCGGAAGACCGGCACCGATAGCAGCTGCCATCGGCTCCTCGATGAGATATGCCTCGCGGGCGCCGGCCTGCTGAGCGGCGTCGATAACAGCGCGTTTCTCTACCTCAGTAACGCCGGAAGGAACACCTACCACAACGCGAGGACGAACGAAGGAGCGAGTATTCATAGCCTTGCGGATGAAATATTTGAGCATGGCCTGAGTAACATCGAAGTCAGCAATAACACCGTCCTTCATAGGACGAATAGCGCGTATGCTACCGGGGGTACGACCAATCATCCGCTTTGCCTCTTCACCTACAGCCAGGACTTCACCGTTTTCACTCTTAATGGCCACGACAGATGGCTCACGAAGAACGATACCCTTGCCCTTTACATGAACCAGCGTATTAGCCGTGCCCAAATCTATACCCATATCGCGAGAAAGTGCGTCAAAAAGACTCCACATTTCAAAATTCCCCTTCCTGTTTTCAAAAAATTCCAATATATTTTACTATTTTTTTCCCTGCTCTGCAATGAAAAATCATATTTGTGCAAGGTATACTTTACGGTCTAATCTCTGATTATTCCTTCATCCCGAAGGGATACATACTCATCGCCGGACATTATTATGTGATCCGTCAGAGGAATCAGCATCGTCTCCCCTGCTTTCACCAGTCGCCTGGTCAATACCATATCTTCGCTACTGGGACGCATATCTCCCGATGGATGGTTATGAGCTACCACAAAGGAAGTCGCTGCCGCCCGGATGACCTCACGCATCACATCGCGGGGATGAGCAACAGTCATATTCACCGTCCCACTGCTGATGCGCCGACAGCTCAGAGGACGCTGCTGAGAGTCCAGCGACAATACGAGAAAATTCTCAACGGTCAAATCAAGCTCTACAAATCTTCGCCGAAAGTATCCTACTGCGTCAGCCGACGATTCTATCTTCTCTGACAGATTTGTCGGACGGGCTGACCGTTTGCCCAGCTCCAGGGCTGCTATCAGCTTCGTCGCCTTCGCCTCACCAAGACCGTGAAGCTTTTTCAGTTCTCCGTAGCCTAGTCTGGCCAGTCCGGATAGTCCATCGCTTCCCTGCTCATTAATAAGCATCTGCGCCAGCTCCGGCACCGAGTGTCGACTGGTACCTGACCCAAGGAGAATTGCCAGCAGCTCCGCATCGGTGAGGGCCTCCGGCCCTCGCTGAATCAGCTTTTCCCGCGGCATTTCCTCTGCCGGCATATCTGCTATCTTAATCCCCATAGAGGTCTATCCCGTTTTCCTCGGCCAGAGCTGCCATCGCATGAACCGGCAGACCGATAACATTGGCCGCTGAGCCTTCCATTCGATCAACAAAGGCCATTGCCCGTCCCTGAACAGCGTAGGCACCGGCCTTGCCCATCCATTCGCCGCTGGCGATATACCGCTCCAGCACCGCAGGAGTGAGCTCCATAAAATGTACCTGCGTTTTATCTACGGATGTGTATTCACGGTCTCCCTTGATGAAACAAATTCCCGTATATACGGAATGAGTCCGTCCCGATAATGCCATCAGCATTTCTCTGGCTTCCTGCTCATCTTTTGGCTTGCCAAAAATGCGGGCAGGCTTTCCGCCGTTATTCTGCTCCATTGCCACTATCGTATCCGCCCCCAGCAGGGGAAGCTTTTCCAGCAGCATCGCGTCATCCTGATATTTCCCTGCCGCGATAGCCTTTGCTACTGCTTTGGCCTTCAGCCGGGCATTCTCTCTGACGACTACTGCCGGTGAGCCGCTGCCGGTCTCCGGCGTATCCTCCGTTATGACCAGATGCTCTATCCCTGCTGCTGTCAGCAGCTCTGTGCGTCGGGGGGACGAAGATGCCAGTATTATCATCTCATATTCCCTCGTTGCTCTTTATCTGCTTTCTTATCTTCGCTGCTTCCTGAGTCAGCGTCTTTGCTTCCCGCTGACTGTTGAGGGCCTTGCGAATCGTATGACCCTTCTTGTCCTGCAGCCAGGCAGCGTAATCGGTGGCATAGCTGATATTCTCTTTGGCTATTTTGAGATACAGATGATGAAGTGTCTGAACCTCATCGGGTACATTTATAGCCTGCAGAGCGGCCTGTCGTACCTGCCAGTCCTTCAGCAGCTCATTCTCTGTCATGAGACGGAGCTTTTCGCGAGTAGCCGGCGTGCCAAGATTGCCTGAAGCAAGAGTCAGAGCCATCTGCTGCTCAATGGCGGCAATCTTCTTGTCATGGGACTCGTTCAGTGCATCGGTCTGCTTCAGGTAGGTATCTATCTTCTCATGACGCTTTGCCGCCGTGAGGGAGAAAAAGTCTGCCAGATTCTCAATAGAAGTCAGGCGATAAGTACCTTCCTTATCCGGTATCAGCTTCAGCTCCAGCTCGAACTCAGTATCAGCTGTCTGCTGATATACGGTAACCTTGGCGATAGCATACTTTTCGCCATTGTCCTCCTTCTCGGCTACAGACTTTATACCTTTATATTCGACGGTATCAAGCCCAAGACGGCGAACGAGCATCGCAGAATCAATGTTGATATTGTCAGCAGCATCGTCACCGGTGAAACTGCCGGTACGGATAAAGCGATTCGTCATTCCTTCGACACTCTGCTTCAACGGCGCACGGAATATCTTAACGAACTCCAACACAGCCGTCCTCATGTCACCCTTCAGTGAGCTGCCGTCATCCAGCATTCCCGCCGATACATCATCCGTTACCTTGTCTATAAAGGCAGTCTTATCATAGTAATGATTGAAGTCACTAACATCGTGAGCTTTCAGAGATGACTCGATCTTCTTCATGGCATAATCAGCCGTCTTTATGTGGTAGCCGAAATACCAGTACACACCTCCCGCCGCAATAGCCAGTAAAAAAATACCAAAAGCAGCGAGTTTGATTTTTGCGGCCGTAGATAGCTTAAACATGGCGCTTCAACCTCCTTATCCAAACAGAAAAATCTGAAAAACTGACAGTCCTTCAACTTGTAATTATGCCCCCGATAAATGAAATTTTCAAGCATTTTCCGATGGCAAATAAAAATAACAGCTGATTTACCTATCCAAGTAAATCAGCTGTCCCATTTAGCATCAAATTCAAGGCTCACACATTGAACGCAGCTCTGCTTCGTCGATTATCTTAACGCCAAGAGTCTGCGCCTTAGTGAGTTTACTGCCGGCATCATCGCCAGCCAGCAGAATGCTTGTCTTCTTGGAAACAGAGCCGGCCACCTTGCCGCCTCTCTCCTCAATGAAGTCTGCCGCCTCATCCCGCGACATGGTCGGCAGCTTGCCGGTAATGACAAAAGTCAGGCCGCTGAGAGGAAGACTGCTGTCACCATCAGGCGCTGCCGCTCTTTCCTTCTTCTCATTGGCCAGCTTAAGCCCCAGTCCGCCAAGCTCTTCTACCAGCGAGCGGCTCTCCGGCCGCCGGAAGTATTCTGACATTGTCGCTGCCGTTATCTCGCCGATATCTTTCACCTCGGCCAGCGTCTCTTCCGAGGCATCCATCAGGCTGCGGATATCGCCGAAGTATTTCATTACCGACTTGGCAGTAGTTTTTCCTACGCCGTTTATGCCTAGGCCGGTCAGAAGCCGCCACGGCTCATTGCCCTTGGCTTTTTCTATGGCCGCCAGTGCCTTGTCGGTTCCCTTTTCCTTGCCGAGGATACCCTTCTCAATGAGCTCGTCCCTCTTCTCACCGAGTCTGAACAGGTCAGCAACCGTATTGACATACCCGCCGCCAACCAGACCGACTACTGCGCTTTCCCCGATGCCTTTTATATCCATCGCCTCACGGCTGCAGAAGTACATGATGTGCCGCTCCCGCTGCGCCGGACAGGCCGGATTCGTGCAACGGATGTCAGCGGTACCCGGCTCACGGCTCACGTTGCCCCCACAAGCCGGACAGCAGTCACTGATGCGATAGGGAATCGCCTCCGCCGGTCGTTTGTCCTTGGCAACGGAGCGAATCTTCGGGATTATTTCTCCGGACTTGTAGACTCGCACAGTGTCACCGATGCGTATGTCCAGCTGGTCGATAAAGTCCTGATTGTGCAGCGTGGCTCTGTTCACCTTTGTCCCGCAAAGCTGAATCGTATCGAATACCGCCGTGGGGGCAATTCGCCCGGTGCGACCAACCGACAGCTCAATGTCACGGAGGATAGTTTCCTTTTCTTCAGGGGGATACTTGTAGGCCACCGCCCAGCGAGGCACCTTTGCCGTGGCACCGATTACTTCCCGGTCAGCCAAATTATTCAGCTTTACTACTGCACCGTCAATATCATAGGGAAGCTCTGAGCGCGACTCCCCGATTGCTTGTATAGCCGCCCATACTTCATCAGCGGTACGGCAGATCCGATAGCCATGAATGACGATAATGCCCTGCTCCTTCATGAACTCATAAGCATCGGTATGTGTCGCAAACTCCTTCCCGCGAGCTGCTTGGAGGTTGAAAATAAACAGGGAGAGATGGCGCTCTGCCGTGACCCGACTGTCCAACTGACGAAGGGTTCCGGCTGCACAGTTCCGCGGATTGGCAAACTGTTTTAAGCCCAGCAGCTCCTGACGGTCATTGGTACGCCGGAAGGCAGCTCTCGTCATGTAGACTTCGCCTCTTATCTCCAGATACTCCGGTTTTTCCTTCAGAGACTCCACTACATCATCTATTACCTTTGCATTGCCGGTAACATCTTCGCCCATAGTGACCCCGTCACCTCTTGTTACGGCAGTGACGAGTTCACCATTCTCATAGCGAAGGGCTAGAGAAAGACCATCTATTTTTTCCTCTACCACGAATTCCGGCTCGCTGATGCCCAGTTCTGCCACATAGCCCTCGATACGGGCAACGAAATCTCTGACTTCCCCTTCGGAAAAAACATCCTCCAGAGAAAGCATCGGCACATCATGAGCCACCAATACGCCGGCTTCACGCTTAGCTGTACCGCCGACCTTTTGGGTGGGAGAATCATCGGTTATCAGCTCCGGATATTCCTTCTCGATGGCTTTCAGCCTGAGCATCAGCTGATCATACTCATAGTCGCTTATCTCCGGCTCATCCAGATTGTAATACCGGTTGTTGTGATACCGTATTTCCTTACGGAGTGCTGCCAGCTCGGCTTTTATTTCCTTTATATCCTTTATTGCTTCCATCGGCTCAGACCTTCTGTATCGGTGCGTATTTCACTATCAGTTTCTTGATGCCCATATCCGGGAAAGCCACCGACAGCTCTGCATCTTGTCCGCTTCCCTTCACCCCAACGACGGTGCCGATACCCCAGAGATTATGCTTTGCCTTGTCACCGGCCTGCCATGTCTGGCTGGCATCCGGCTTGATAGTCGGCTTCGGCGCAGAGGTCATCGGCACGCCCGGAGTACCGGGACGGCGAGCGGCAAACTCGCTGCTGATGAAATTACTGCCATGATTTCCGCCGGTATGATATTCCGTCTTATTGCCCCTGTTCATGGCGCTGAGGATACTGTTGGCGCTGCCGGTCATAGAACCCGGACGGCTTTGCGGCCGCTGATTGCTTCCGTACGAGGACTGACCGTAATCCCCGCGAGAGGGCATGTTCTGACCGAAGCGTCCACCGCCGTATGGTTCGCGGCGATTAAAGGCTCCGACTCGCCGAGCCGCAATAGACTCTACACAGCTGTCGGGAATTTCACCTAAAAAGCGGGAGGGCGGATTGTATGACGTATGACCAAACAGCATTCGCTGTCCTGCATGGGTAAGGTAGAGCTTTTTCTTTGCTCTGGTGATTCCCACATAGCAGGCACGACGCTCCTCCTCCAACTTGTCCTCCTCCAGCAGAGAGTTGGCGTGAGGGAAAATACCCTCCTCCATGCCGGCCATAAAGACCACCGGAAATTCCAATCCCTTTGCGGCATGAAGGGTCATGAGGGTAACTCTGTCCTCCTCCATCTCCGCTGTATCGATATCCGATATAAGGGAAACATGACTGAGGAAGCCTTCCAGCTCCGGCTCATCACTGTCTCCCATCTGTGACTCATAGTCCTTGGCAACAGACAGGAATTCCTTCAGGTTTTCAATTCGGGATTCGTTCTCCACATTGTCTTCCGCCTCAAGTGCCTCGATGTATCCGGACGAATCGAGGACTTCCTGAATAAACTCAGACAGAGGCAGCTCATTCATAGCCCCGATAAGGTCAAATATCTTACCGGCAAAATCGTCAAAGGTCTTTCTGGCTTTGCCGGAAACTCCCGCCTCCGTCAGATACTCCTCACTGCTGATAACATCGAAAATACTCAAATCTGCCTCGATGGCAAAGGCAGCCACCTTGTTCATAGTAGTCTCGCCAATGCCCCGCTTCGGAACATTGATTATGCGACGGAGGCTGACATCATCCGCCGGATTGAAGACCACCCGCAGATATGCCAACAGGTCTTTTATTTCCTTGCGGTCGTAGAATCGCAGACCGCCCACCATGGCATAGGCGATACCTGCCTTCATGAATCCTTCTTCTATTACGCGGGACTGCGCATTGGTGCGGTACAGTACTGCCATATGACCATACGGCACCCGGAAGAGAGAATGCTGACGAGTTACCTCGCGGGTTATGAAGTTTGCCTCATCTCGCTCGTCTACAGCCTTATAGGCGGTGAGCTTCTCACCGCTGCCATTCTCCGTCCAGAGTTTCTTCGGTTTTCTCGTTTCGTTGTTGGCGATGACGGCATTAGCTGCTTCCAGTATCGTCTTGGTTGAGCGATAGTTCTGCTCCAGCAGGATGACCCGCGCCTCGCGATAGTCCTTCTCGAAGCCGAGTATATTCCCCATATCGGCACCGCGCCAGCCGTAGATGGACTGGTCAGAGTCACCGACAACGCATATATTATGCGCGGGGCCTACGAGGCTTCTGGTTATCTTATACTGAGCGCCGTTTGTATCCTGATACTCGTCGATAAGGATGTACTGATAGCGTTCCTGATACTTCTCCCGGACTTCCTTATTATTTTTAAGAAGGTCGACGGTGACCATCAGAAGGTCGTCGAAGTCCATAGCATTGTTCTTCTTCAGCTTCTCCTGATATAGCTCATAGACTTCGGAAATCTTCTTCTGATGGAAATTTACCGCAGCATCACCCATGGCACCGGGACTCATCAGGCGATTTTTAGCTCCGGAGATAGCGCTTTTCACATCCCGCGGAGTGTACTGCTTGTCATCCAGATTCATTTCCTTAAGGCACTGCTTGATGAGTGTCTTGGCGTCCGTCTCATCATAGATGACAAAGTTTCGCTGATAGCCCGTAAGATTGTCTGCCTCGAAGCGCAGCAGTCGGGCACAAAAGGAGTGGAAGGTACCCAGCCAGACCTCGTGAGCAATCGGACCGATGAGCTTCTCGGTACGCTCCTTCATTTCCGAGGCGGCCTTATTGGCAAAGGTGATGGCAAGTATCCGATACGGCGGCACACCGTGAGCTAGCAGATTCGCTATTCTCGATACCAGCACCTTCGTCTTGCCGCTGCCGGCACCGGCCATGATGAGCAGCGGTCCCTCAAGACACTCTACAGCTTCCCGCTGCCGGGGATTAAGACCTCTGACTATCTGTTCAATATTATCTATCATAAAAACCTCATTTAACAGAATATATGTCTATCAAAAGCAAAGCGTATTTTACAAGTCATGCACATTGGTTTACGCAGCATATTCAACAACAGCGACCTCTATCATAGCCGACTTGATTTCATTAATGATTTCCTCCAGCCTTGTCATCGTAACTCCACTATAGGAAACCTCACCGCATTGAGAGCATTTGTGACAGGGAACATTCTTTATAATCACATAATGTCCGTCAACTTCAGTCATATAGCTTGTAGTAGAGTTCTCCATATTTCCTTTACAGAAAAAGCATTTAGTCATTGTTCTCTGTCCTCCTT
>JAZLHS010000089.1:0-5702 GCA_045616885.1 Selenomonadaceae bacterium
CCGTCGTCACTGCCAAGGCTCGTTCCATCTGCCGTCAGCGTGTCTGCATCTCTGATAAGCTTTATCGGGTCAGTCAGCGGATTAAAACTGCTGCCCGGCTCGGCCACGCAGACCATATCCATGTGGCTCTGGAGTATCACTGTCGGCTTGTCTTCACAGCCCGCTGCAGCAGGAATATCTGCCGAAATATTGCCTGTAGCATCGCGGACAACTTCTGCACCCAGCTGGCGGAAGCGGTCTTCCAGATAATCTCCTACGGCCTTTTCGTGTCCCGAAGGACGGGGAATCTTTGCCAGCTCGGCAAACTCTACAATTACTTCATCGATTATTTCTGCGCTGTTCCAGTTCATGATTATTTCCTCCTTTTTACCCTTCCGCCCTTCGGGCACCTCCCCTCTCCGGGGAGACTATGAGAGGGATTAGCTGTTACCCCTCCGCCTTCGCTTTGCTCAGGCACCTCCCCTCTCCGGGGGAGACTATGAGACGGATTATCTGTTACCCTTCCGCCCTTCGGGCACCTCCCCTCTCCGGGGAGACTATGAGACGGATTAGCTGTTACCCTTCCGACCTCGCTATGCTCGGCCACCTCCCCTCTCCGGGGAGACTATTAGATGGATTTTTGGTTACCCCTCTCCTTTGGAGAGGGTCATTAACCCTATTAATAAAAAGAGGATGCTGCATTTTGCAACATCCTCGTAAATATTTGTCTTTATCCGGCAATCACATTTCACGCAATTCACAATCAAAGTGATATCACTTGGGAGTCAACAGTAATACCACAATTTTTGAGGCTCTAAAAAATTACACCTCAAGCCAACCCCACATTTCTTGTGGTCTTCCTCGCCTTTGAGGCACAAGATGTTGTGGCTGACGACCGATATTATCGGCAGGTTATTTTGCTTTCAGCAGGCTGGTCTCTCAGCGACGATCCTCTACTTTTACAGAAGAAGGAACATAGAGAATAAGACCGGCGGCAATCATCGTTACATCGCCACCAAGAACATAGCAGGCACCGTTCAGGAAGTCGAAGATACGCTGCTGTTCACGAGCATCGGTACGCTCGAAGTTTACGATGGCAGCACGCTTCTCTTTGATAGCGTCAGCAATTGCTGCGGCATCCTCGAACTTTACCGGAGTGAATACTGCTACTTTCATCTCAGGAGCAGCAAAGGCGGGATTGGTGTGAACGGTGAGCTCGGGACGACGGCTGACCGGCTGAGGATCAGTGATGAAGATCGGAGCGCCATTGGCTACCCGACGAACCTCGGAACGCTGTGCGGCAGTGTCTGCCTTCTTATCAGCGGCCTGAAGGTTTTCCTCCTCTTCATAGACTTCCTCCTGGGGCATAACCCAGTTGGTCAATTTGTCCAAAAGACCCATGATGAAAATCCTCCCAATTTTTAATTGTGATGGTACGCGTGATTGTCGGCATCTAATCCTATTTAACGACAAAATGCCATATTCCCACAATTCGTAATTTAATGGAAAACTCCTGCAAATTGCAAGAACTTTTTGTATTTTTGAGAAAATTTGCCCAATGACCCCACTGAGGCAGGACAAATTTACTACAAAAACTTTCTATTACTTCTCCGCAGCAGCCTTAATAGCGTTCTTGCGAGCACGGCCGCGAGTGGTGTGGTCAAGAACAGCCTTGCGGAGACGGACATTCTGCGGGGTAACCTCTACCATCTCGTCATCGTTTATGTACTCGAGAGCCTGCTCAAGGCTGAGAATACGAGGCGGTACAAGACGGATAGCCTCATCAGAGGAAGAGGTACGCATGTTGGATACGTGCTTTGCCTTGCAGGGGTTGATATCGATATCCAGCTCACGGGTGTTCTCGCCGACAATCATGCCCTCATATACGGACTGACCCGGGGAGATGAACATTACGCCGCGATCCTGAAGAGTGAAGATACCATAGCCGGTGGTCTCGCCCTGCTCGAAGGCAACGAGAGAGCCGTGGGTACGACCCGGAATATCTCCCTTGTAGGGAACATAGCCGTGGAATACATGGTTCATGATGCCGTTGCCCTTGGTATTGGTGAGAAGGGCAGAGCGGAAGCCGATAAGGCCGCGGGCCGGGATAACGAACTCCATACGAATGTAGGAGGAAACCTCGGTCATGTTCAGCAGCTCAGCCTTGCGGCGACCCAACAGATCCATGACAGTACCCATATACTCCTGAGGTACCTCGACAGTCAGATTCTCGATAGGCTCACAGAGCTGGCCGTTGATGGTCTTGTAGATAACCTCCGGCTTGCCGACCTGCAGCTCATAGCCCTCACGGCGCATGGTCTCGATGAGGATGGAGAGATGGAGCTCACCGCGGCCGGAAACCTTAAAGGTATCGGCAGAGTCGGTCTCCTCTACGCGAAGGCTGACGTTGGTCTCTACTTCCTTGAACAGGCGGTCACGGATGTGACGGCTGGTAACGAACTGACCTTCCTGACCGGCAAAGGGGCTGGTGTTTACGCCGAAGGTCATGGACAGGGTCGGCTCATCAATATTAATAGTAGGAAGTGCTTCCGGAGCATCAGCATCAGCTACGGTCTGGCCGATGGAAACATCGTTAAGACCGGTGAAGGCAACGATGTCGCCCATGGACGCGGACTCGACCTCTACTCGCTTCAGACCCTGATATACGAAGATTTTACCAATCTTGGCTTTCTTCTCATGGTCGCCGTCGGTGAGGATAACATTCTGGTTTACCTTGGCAGTACCACGGATGATACGGCCGATAGCTACGCGGCCTACATACTCGTCAGCCTCGAGGGTGGTTACCATCATCTGGAGCGGGCCGTCGACATCGCCCTTCGGAGCCGGCAGCTCCTTGACCATCATGTCAAAAAGCGGAGTCAAATCCTTGTTGTCGTCAGCCATATCCAGCTTGGCGATACCGTCACGGGCAGCGCAGTAGATAGCCGGGAAATCCAGCTGGTCATCATCAGCACCCAGCTCCATGAACAGCTCCAGAACTTCATCATAGACATCGTCTACACGCTGATCCGGGCGGTCAATCTTATTGATTACAACGATAGGCTTCAGCTTCTGCTCGAGAGCCTTGCGGAGAACGTATTTGGTCTGAGGCATGGGGCCCTCAAATGCATCTACCAGCAGGAGAACGCCGTCAACCATGTTCAGTACGCGCTCTACTTCGCCGCCAAAATCGGCATGGCCCGGGGTGTCAACGATATTAATCTTTACATCCTTATACATGATGGCGGTGTTCTTGGAAAGAATGGTAATACCGCGCTCACGCTCGATGTCGCCGGAGTCCATGACGCGCTCGGCTACCTGCTCATTGGCGCGGAATACATGGCTCTGCTTCAGCATGGCATCGACCAAAGTGGTCTTGCCGTGGTCAACGTGAGCAATAATGGCAACATTGCGCAAATTTTCCCTGGTGGTCATTTGAAAATCCTTCCTCCTAATTACTTCTCTACATAAATACTACTCTTACGCAAAAGCGTCGTTTAACAAAATAAGCGCCTGACCGAAAAAGGCACACAAAATAGGCAAACAACGATACTTTTCGTGTCAGTAAATTTTATAATATTATATTATCTATTTGGTGTCAATATTTTTCTACACCGCAAAGCCCCGTCCAACAAACAGTCCGGGCGTATTGCATAAATCCCCCCGTGTGATAGAATTAAACATATCAGATAAAATTCGGATAAAGGAGGTCCCGGCGATGGAAAACTGGGATGTTATAGAAGAAGAGGGCGACGCAGACGCCACCCTCGAAGATTACATGACCGCCGTGATGGAAAGTGCTTACTACTTTGAAGGCTTCCCCTTCGGTGAAACGCTCCGACAGCAGGCACAGGATTTCAGTCTCAGCGCATGCTATGCAGAAGAGAACCTGCCTGAGGGGATGACCCCCGTCGCCGCAGGGGAAGGCATCGTCTTTCTGGAGGCTACACTGGACGACCACGATTTCTATATGGAATTTGTCTTTAAGGAAGAAGACGAGTACGGCACCTTCTATCTGTGCTACGGCGAGCTGGACGGCGAGACAGTGGAAGACTTCACCGACTTCATGGAGAGTCTTGAGCCTTATTTCGGGTAATTGCACTCTCACCCCTCCGACTTCGCTTCGCTCAGCCACCTCCCCTAGAGGGGAGGCTTCCGCATTTACTTTCTCAGCTTTACGGCCTCTTTGCTTATAAGGTTTATCGCTGTTACTATCTGCTCTGCCGAAAGAGCGGAATAGTTTATCAGGAAATCATGCCGGCTCCGGTTCTCCTCCTGCCAGTAGTATTCCGACAGCGCCCGGAGCCTCACTCCCTGACGCTCCATTATGCCGGAGAATTCCTTATCGGTGCAGGGAATATCCAGACGCAGCAGAAAATGAAGTCCGGCATCCTCCTCAAGAATTTTCACAAAGGCAGCCATCTGGCTGCCTTTTATTGTTTCTACCGCCAAGTCCCTCTGCTTCCGATAGAAATTCCTCATCCGATTGATGTGCTTCTCAAAATATCCCTTCTCCAGAAACCTTGCCGCCGTTAGCTGTATCAGAGTCGTTACCGGACATGAGTAGAAGGACAGCCGCTTGTAATACTCATTCATCAAGTGCTTCGGCAGCACCATGTAGCTCATACGGATGGTATTGGAGATGGATTTGGAGAAGGTATTCAGATATATGACCCGCTCGTTTACGTCTATGCTCATGAGGGTGGGTATTGGCTTCCCCGTCATGCGGAATTCACTGTCGTAGTCGTCCTCGATGATATATCGGTCTTCACTCCGGGAGGCCCAGCCCAGCAGCTCATACCGTCGGCTGATGGGAGTTATCTTCCCGGTGGGGAACTGATGAGAGGGCGATATGTGCGCCACCTGCACGCCGTCCCGCTCCAGCCGCTCCACGCATATTCCGTTGTCATCAAGGGGTATGTGCCGCACTTTTGCTCCGCTGGCCTCATAGACCCGGGATGTCTTGGAAAAGCCCGGCTCTTCCACCCCATAGGTTTTATTCTGTCCCAGCAGCTGTACCAGCTGACCGTAGAGATACTCCGTGCCGGCGCCGATGATTATTTGCTCCGGGTCGACGGTCATATTGCGAAAAGCCAGCAGATGATTGGCGATAGCCCGGCGCAGCACCAGAGCGCCGCCGCTGGGCGGCATCACCAGCAGCTCCTCCTGATAGTCCGTCAGGCACTCCCGCAGCAGCTTTGACCACACGGTAAAGGGAAACATCTCAATATTTGACCCATTGCCGGAGAAATCTGCCAGATATTTTTCCGTCCCAGTGGTCATGGCTACATTCTCCCCGGTAACTGCCACCTGCTTTTTGGCCGATATGCTGCTGATATCGGCGGCAAAGAAGCCCTTCTTTGGGATGGAATAAATATATCCTTCATCAATAAGCTGATTGTAGGCGTTCTCTACAGTTATGACGCTTATGCCCAGATTTTTTGCAAAGCTGCGCTTAGACGGCAGCTTCTCTCCCGGTCTTATGCGACGGGAGATTATGTCCTTTTTCACGCATTTATAGAGATGCTCATACAGAGAATCTGACCCTATATCAGCAAAAGAATATGTCAGCATTTTGCCCAAAGCCTCATTTCTGAACATTCTGAATATATATAAACTGATTATTTTAATATGGTCAGATTTATTATACTGTAATGGCGATAGAAATTGCAACGCAATTCTTTCTGAAACCCCTCCGCCCTTCGGGCACCTCCCCTGCAGGG
>JAZLHS010000090.1:0-4851 GCA_045616885.1 Selenomonadaceae bacterium
GGCAATGAAAGATGAATACGGGCTGACTGAAAATCAAAAGAAATTCGCTGATTACTGTATTGCAGGCATGGATGAGACAGAAGCATATAGGAAAGCAGGATATAGCCCAAAGTATGCTCATAAGAATGCAGGAACATTGAGAAAAGTTAAGGCTATCGACGAGTATATAAAGATGCACACAAGCACGGAGCAGGATGAGCGAATAGCAACAAACACGGAGCTGCTCGCCTTTTGGTCTGCTAACATGCGCAATGAGTCGCTATCAATGCAGGAGCGCCGTGAAAACAGCCGTCTATTGGCTAACAGCAAAGGCATGTTCAAGACGAAAGTTGAGGTTGATGCAGATGTAGACTATGTAGACATCTTGGCAAAGGCTCGAAACAGGATGCCTAAACACTCGGAAATTGAGCAAAAACTAGCTGAAATGTCTACTGTAGGAAGTACAAAGCAGGATTAAGGCAGAAAATTTCTACAGGTTATACTTTTATTTGTCCGTGTGGAGTGGATTTTACCTGTTTTGCCTGTTGATATTCGGACGGCTGATGCTGTAGCAATGCGCTGTGTCGATTGGTTTATGCTAGGCTGCATGATGGGCTGGCTTGGTTAGGTGCGCACGCTTTTGTTTTACTCTTAGTTTATATCCTGTCGGATAATTGCTTTGTGTGGTTATAGTAGGATGCTTTGAGTAGGGCTATTAAAGAGGGATTTATAAAACCTTAGCCGCTTCTAAGTAGGTGGTTTGATAGCCGTGAGTCTTAGTAGATGTTGAGGAAAGATGGTGCTGTGTTTATTCGTAGTTATCCACATGAGCCACTACATTGACTCTTGGCTATCTCTTTAACGATTGTGGGTAACTGCGACCATGCGCTATGTAGCTGGGCGATGTCTTTCTTAATGTGGCGTGATGCGCCTGTGTGATGCGTGCGCTTGCAATTGTTGGCATGATGCATGTGTGCGTATGTGTTTCGATGTCTGCTCCGATGTGCGTATACTATCCTAGCTGTTGAGTGATGCGCTTGTGTGATAGCGAGTAGCTGCCGTGGATAGGCTTCGAGCCTTTGACTACTTAGTAGCCTTGGCAAGTAGAGATTGCTAGGCGAATGGAAATGCTCTGCCGGATTTAGATTTAATCTTGGATAGAGGGGGAGGGGGAGAATTGTAAATGCCCCCCGTGGGGTTGATGTTATCCCCTCGTAAAAATTTCAAAATTCCACCCCCCTCGAAACATTTTCCTTTCGTTTTGCATGTCAGATGGGACCCAAATGCCCTCGCAAAAATTTTCAAAAAATCACAGATTAAAACGAATTTGACAACTCGTTTTAATTCTTTCTAAATCAAAGAATTAGAGACCCGGCAGACAAGCTGCCAGGTCTCTTTTTGTTAGGTGACTTATATGAGTAACTTTAGTAATACAATCGCAGAACTTATATCTCTGCCTAGTGTTAATCCTCTCCTGTTAGGCGGCATGGGATATGGCTTGTTTGATGCTTATGATACGCTGAAAAATGGTGTAAGTCTTAATGTGGATGACTTTGCACCGAAGACGAATGAACATCCCACTCCTTATTGGCAGGAGAAGCCGTCTGAAATTAAGCCGATTGTACTTACTCCTCGACAGGAAAGATTTCTTCAAGAAATGAACGAAGAAATGCGAAAGCATAGGTGCTGGTAATGGCTAATAAAAAAGGTTATGCAGAGTTAATTGAATACATAGCATCATTTACGCATGACCCTCTTGGCTTTGTGTATGCTGCCTTTCCGTGGGGAGAGGGAGAATTAGCTAATTTCCATGGGCCGGATGAGTGGCAGAAAAGCATATTGTCTGCCATTGGAGAAGGTCTGCTCACATTAGAGACCGCCGTCAAGATAGCGGTAGCGTCAGGAAATGGTATCGGCAAGTCTGCCTTGGTCTCTTGGCTTATGTTGTGGGCAACGGCTACGCATGAAGACACACGAGGAGTAGTGACGGCCAATACAGAGAGTCAGCTGCGGTCTAAGACTTGGGCTGAGTTGGCTAAATGGCACCGTCTTTTCATTGCATCGGACATGTTCAAATTTACTGCGACCTCTTTGTTTTCGACAGTAAAAGGGCATGATAAAACATGGCGTATTGATGCTATTCCTTGGTCTAAGGATAATCCAGAAGCATTCGCTGGTCTGCATAACCAAGGCAAGCGTATTCTCATTGTATTTGACGAAGCTTCGGCTATCTATGATGAGATATGGCGTGTTACCGAGGGTGCTATCACCGATGCCAATACCGAGATTATTTGGGCGTGCTTTGGCAATCCTACACGAAACAGCGGTCGGTTTTATGAGTGCTTTAACAATCAGCAGCACATTTGGAAATGCTTACAGATTGACTCAAGAACGGTAAAAATCTCCAATAAGCACACAATTCAGCAATGGGCGGACGAATATGGCGAAGATAGCGATTTCTTTAAGGTCCATGTTCGTGGTATGTTCCCGTCTGCTTCGGATAATCAGCTTATTTCCAGAGATTTGGCTGATATGGCATCCAAAGTTGAATTAAAAAAGGAGCAATATGATTTTGCTCCGGCGGTAATTGGTGTTGACCCAGCTTGGACAGGCTCAGATGTGTTAGCCATTGTTCTTAGACAGGGCCTTTTCTGTAAAGTTTTGGAAACATTGCCTAAAAATGATAACGACCTTGAGGTGGCAAGACGGCTTGCACGCTATCAGGACGAGCATTCTGCTCAGACGGTCTTTATTGATATGGGCTATGGCACAGGCATATATTCAGCCGGAAAAGATATGGGGCGCAGTTCATGGAAGCTTATATCCTTTGCTTCAAAGGCTGATAAGGCCGAATATGCCAATAAACGAGCCGAGATGTGGTTTGAGATGAAGAAATGGCTACAGGATGGTGGCTCAATCCGAAAAGAGCCTGCTCTCAAGGAAGAATTGGTCGGTCCTGAAGCATTTATCAACCGAAGCGGTAAATATCAGCTTGAGTCTAAGGACGATATGAAAAAGCGTGGCTTGATGTCACCAAATATAGCTGATGCTTTGGCTCTTACCTTTGCGTTTCCTGTTCAGCTTGGTGCCAATACCAAGTACAGAAAGATGCGAAGGACGAATAAATTGAAAAAATGGGGCGCTATGTAAGGGGGTGATTACATGGTTTCTGGTAATTTTACACATGCCGTAGGGCAGATTTACACCAAAAAGATTAAGCTTGCGGCTAATAAAGCGGTACCGCTTTCGGCATCTGACCGAGGTATCGGTGGTAAGCGCACCATCGAGGTTTATATCCCCGATGGCAGTACCTGCTCTGCTGTTTATCTTGGCAATAGCAAGGTGACAACGACAGATGGCATCCCTGTAAAAAAGGGTGATAGCCGCATTATGCCGATTTCAAGCGCAGGATATGGCTCGCCTGTTTATGGTATAGCCAGTGCGGCAGGCGATATTGTTATCGCCGAGTATGTGGAGTAGAGGTGAAAGATGGATTTTAATGATATGCTTGGAGTCCTGCAAGGCGGTGTTGCTCCAAAAGAAAAAGAAGTCTCTCTGAAAACTCTCTCCAAAAATCAGAAAGCTAAAATCATGCGTGCGTATCAGCGTGGCCGTGATTTAGCTAATAATTATTACGCAGACACTATTGAGCCTGCCATTATAAAGCGGCAGGAAGTGTATGATGCGCCAATTCAGCACTACAGAAATAAATTCCCTTTGCTTTCTGAGTTGACTGATTGGCTATCCCGTGATGTAAAGACCACGATTGATTGGATTATCCCCTCTCTTATGGAGGCATTCACGGGGTCTGACGACCCATGCGACATTCGTGGCGTGAATGTGGCTGATGATGCAGCCGCAGAGCGTGTAGTAGAGGTAGTCCGCTATCAGACTCAGCGCAAAAACAACCTGTTTCTGTTTCTCTACAACTTTATCAAAGAAGGTTTAATCACAAATGAGGGCGTTTGCAAGGTTTATTGGAAACGAGAGGAAGAACGCACCGAATTTGAGGTCATGGTCGATGCTGCAAACATCGAAATGTATGTCCAGCAGGCCATGATGGGGCAGATTGAGATTAAAGAAATATCTTTAGTGCAGAATAGCACCACCGATGTGACAGAATTTGTCGAAGGTGACCAGGTTGCCAGCGTTCAGAGTCCGACAATGGAGTCTATTGCTGCGATAATCAAATATGACCAGATTGATGTCAAGTATAATGCACCCGTTTTGGAGAATATGAGTCCTTCTGAACTCAGATTTACTCCAGATGGGCGTACTTTGTCCGAGTCTAAGTTTGTTGCTCACCGAAAAATCGTTAAAGGTGACTATCTGAAACGAAAAGAAGAAGAAGGTTTATTTACGAATGTGGATAAAGCTATCAAAGATGCTGGCAACAACAAGTGGACAGACCTTGATATCCGAAATAATCATGGTTTGGATGAGATTGGTGACAAGTTATCGGACGATGACAACGCATCAAAGGATGTGGAACTCTTTGAAGCATACCTTGATGTGGACTATAACAACGATGGAAAGCTTGAGCATCTCATTGTAACGGCTGTAGGTGACATTCCTATTGCCATTCAAGAGAACACATTCGGCTCAATCCCGTTTTTCCTGTTTGCGCCGGAGCATGACCCATATACTCCGTTTGGCAAAGCATCGTATGCCGATATACTTGAACAGCTGCAGGACTTGAAAACAGCATTGGTAAGGCAGTTAATCATTGCAATCGGTAAGAATAACCGTCCTCAGAGATTTGTAGATGCTGACAAAGTGGATATGGACGCTCTGATTAACCAGGATGAGATTGTTCCATGTACCGACATACCTGCCAATAGCGTGTTTATACCTCACGAAATACCGATTTCC
>JAZLHS010000091.1:0-11332 GCA_045616885.1 Selenomonadaceae bacterium
AGCTCAATGGTAGAGCTCCAGCCTTCCAAGCTGGCCACGTGGGTTCGATTCCCATCACCCGCTCCAATAAATGCCGGGGTGGCGAAACTGGCAGACGCAGGGGACTTAAAATCCCCCGATTGGTAACAATCGTACCGGTTCGATTCCGGTCCTCGGCACCAATCAAAAAAGTGATGGTATCCCGAAAGGGTTAATGCGGCTGTGGCGAAATGGCAGACGCGCTAGCTTCAGGAGCTAGTGATGGCAACATCATGGTGGTTCGAGTCCACTCAGCCGCACCATATAAAATTTCATAATTTCTCTCTGATGCGGTTGTGGCGGAATTGGCAGACGCGCTACTTTGAGGGGGTAGTGTCCACAAGACGTATGGGTTCAAGTCCCATCAACCGCACCATTTTTTATTTATGAAGGTGCTTTTTACAACTTAATACCTTTCCTGCGGTTGTGGCGGAATTGGCAGACGCGCTACTTTGAGGGGGTAGTGTCCACAAGACGTATGGGTTCAAGTCCCATCAACCGCACCAGATGAACTTATACCGAAGCGATTGCTTCGGTTTTTTTGTGCGTAAATTTTGAAGAAATGCCTTTGCATTTGTGATTTTTGTGACTGCTAAAAGAATAATAAAAGACTGCTGCACATCATTTGTTAATATGCAGCAGTCTTGTTAAGTCAGAAGATATTATTTGATGACCGCCGGGCGAAGGCCGTCGAATTCACTGATCAGGAGTGTGTCTCCTTTTTTTATGTGAATTACATCTTCGTCGTAATTACCGGAGAGCAGTTTCTCCAGCACTTTATATCTGCCGGGAATAACTATGATTTTTCCCTGTAAGATATTTACAAGCGGAGTGATATAATCCTCTACCGGTTTCATGTCATATGTTCCGGTATCGATTAGGTAGAAGTCGGTAAAGCCCTTGTAGATTTGTTGGAGAAATTTGGCGGCTTCGTCGTAGCCTTTTTCGGCAATAAGTTTTTCGTGGCAGATTGTTGACGCCTGCATGAATTTCATCCAGCTGGCTGTGACAAATATGGATCCGACAGGACGCGTGATGCCACTGCCGCTAAGAAGAATATCTATGCAGTCCATTGTTCTTGGGACAATGATATCGCAGGAGGTTGCTTTAAGGTCGCAGGTTGCCTTGCCGCAGCCAGAAACGCAGATAACAATTTCATCTGCCGTTTGTTCAGCTTCGCCATTTTTGTCGATAAGGTTTTGCAACGTTTCATGCATTAATTTTGGGTCGCTGTGAAGCTTGGGGTCAAGATAATGGATTTTATCTTTGCAGCCAATCCTTTTGGCGGTTTCTTCAAGTTCTTTTTGTATCGTGATGCACGAGAAGATTTTTCTGTTCATAAGGAACCCTCCTTTTATTATAGTGTATCACATAAAATCAATGTTTTCACAATAGATGAACCCCAAAATAAACCCCATAAGGTATAAAAAAGGCCTCCCTAAAAAGGGAAGCCTTGATTTTACTGGTGCGCCAGGAGGGATTCGAACCCCCGACCCTCGGTTTAGAAGACCGATGCTCTATCCAACTGAGCTACTAGCGCAATATTAAGTTGTGGTCGGAGCAACAGGATTCGAACCTGCGACCCCCTCGTCCCAAGCGAGGTGCGCTACCAAACTGCGCTATGCCCCGACAACATTAATACATTATATAGGCCTATACAGCGACTGTCAATCTTTTTATTTTCTTGTTGCCAGTCTGGGGAAATAATATTAAAATCATTGTTGTGTGTATGTGAGAATGTGAAATAAAACGATTGAAGGGAAGTGAAGACGATGCCGGTTGACGAAAACAGTGGCATGGTGCCTGTCCAATCTGGGGCGGGCAGTCTGACGGTTTCTTCTTCACCTTCCATATTAATACTTACTGCGTCAATTGGTTCCGGCCATGTGAAGGCAGCAGAGGCCGTAGCCCGCGAGCTGACCAGATTGTGTCCCGGTGCCAAGATATCTACCGTAGACTTTACCAGATGGGGGACTTCTTGGGCGAATGCTCTGATGAAGAATGTCTATCTTTTGATGCTTCGCTTCGTCCCGAATCTCTACAATCTGATGTATCGCTTCAGCGGGGGAAGATATGGCGGCCTGTCCATTCAGAGCCTGATATCACTGTTGACGCAGCCGGATATCAATGCGCTGCTGAAGAAATATCAGCCGGATATGATTGTTTCCACCCATCCTTTTCCGGCAGGAGCGGTATCATGGTATCGGTCGGAAAAGAAGCGGGGAGGTTTTGGTGCCGCTACAGTCATTACTGACTACTCTATTCATCAGATGTGGATATATCAGCACATCGACAAATATTTCGTAGCCCGGGAGACCATGAAGACAGACCTTATAGCAGCAGGGCTCTCTCAGGAGCAGGTACATGTTACCGGTATACCTATCGCTGTCTCGGATGATACGAGGACACGGGAGGAGATAGCGGCTGGTTTCCACGTGGATATCAGTCGGCCGGTCGTACTGATAATGGGCGGCGGCCTCGGTTTGGGCGGCGTGGTTGATGTCATCTATGAGATGGAAAAAGTAGCAGAGCCGCTGGAGCTGCTGGTGATTGCCGGTAAGAATGAAGAGCTGCTGCAGTCAGCAAGAGAAGCGGCTCTGAAATCCCACCACCGGATTAAAGTATGGGGATACACCGACAGGGTGCATGACCTGATGCGTATATCCACAGTGCTGGTCTCAAAGCCGGGTGCGCTCACTATTACTGAGGCACTGGCTCTACGGCTGCCAATGGTGCTTCACAGCCCGATACCCGGCCCTGAGACGGAGAACGCCGTATACATTGCCAGACGAGGAGCGGCAATCTGGGTCGGGAGAGGGAAGACCACCGGAAGTGCAGTTGTCGAGGCCGTCACTTCACCGGCTTTGCTCCGGGAAATGCAGGAGGCAGCGGCTAAGCTGGCAAAACCGTCCGCCGCAGAGAATATTGCAAGAGTAATTCTCGATGAAATAAAAGTGGGATTTCGCCCGTAATGTTGTGTTTTGTTAGGAAAAAATAGTAAGATTTTTTTATTGAAATAAAGGTATTTATTTATAAACGCAGAAATTATATAATATTAGGAAAATAGGAGTAATGCTCCATATTCGGTAAAATTGTCTTATAAAAAATAGATTTCCGTGGTGATTTCGATGGCTTTGAAACAGCTGCAAAAAAACGAAAACGGTTTTATCTGCCCACAGTGCCGCAGCAATCTGCGTTTTGTAGATGGCGGCGCTGTACGCATTGTCAATGGTAAGCTGGACATGGACAATGCCAAGGCGAAATATGAGTGTTATACTTGTAAGGTTTTTTACCGTGAGGTAATGAACACCGGCTACTATGATGTCTTTCCCTTGGAACAGCAGCCTGAAAACAAAGACAAGGGACAGGCTGAGCGCAAGACTCTGGGCGAGCAGCAGATTGCCAGGACGAAGATGTTCTGTCCTCAGTGCGGTCGTCTCATGGTTCCCGAGTTTGACGGAGGAGCGTTGCCCGATGGTTTTAAGATGCCTGAGGGCGTAGAGGCTGCGTATCATTGTGAGGACTGCGATATCGTCTATCGTGAAGCCGTAATATCCGGTACTCGCCACACCCTTGCCTGGTATACACCGAATGGAGCAGGGGCAAGCATCGCTCAGGAAGCAAGTGTGGACGTTGATTCCACGGTGGTATCGACAGCAGAGACAAGTCCGGCTCTTGCTCAGGTAAATGAGGGGAAAAAGGCCGAGGTCAAAGAGGCAAAGCCGGCGAAGCGCTCCTTGAAAGCAACCGGAGATTTACCGCCGATGGAGCTGAAAAAGGACGAGCACGGACGCTGTGACTGCCCGCGCTGCGGCGGTTCAATGAAGTACATAGAGGGTCAGCCCGTAAGAATCGTTGACGGAAAGCCGACCTTTGATGATGTGCTTGACCATTTCAGCTGTCCTGACTGCCGGTCTGTATTCCGCAGAATCGTCGGTACAAATTATTTCCAGTATTCAGAAAAATAACTCTTGACTAGAGAAGCCTTGTCGTGGTATCATCATCCGGTAGTAAAGCAGAAGTCACCACTTCTCACCGGTCGATGAACAGTCGGTAGGTTGATATTGAACAGCATCAGACATAGTTCTGTGATTTTCGGGGTGGCTTAGGCTGCCCCATTTTATATTTTGGAGGTGTTTTTCCATTAGCAAGAACAACTTACGGGTCAATGAAGAAATCCATATCCGCGAAGTGCGCGTAACCAGCGCCGAAGGAGAGCAGCTGGGAATCATGCTGACCCGTGATGCTCTGCAGATGGCAGCGGACCAGCACCTGGATCTCGTAGAGGTAGCCCCGAAGGCTCGCCCGCCGGTGTGCCGCATTATGGACTTCGGAAAGTATCGCTATGAACAGCAGAAGCGAGAAAAAGAAGCCAAGAAGAAGCAAAAAGTCATCACAATCAAGGAAGTCAAGCTCCACCCCAGCATTGAACAGCACGATTTTGAGGTGAAGCTGAAGAATGCCCTGCGTTTCATCGAGGAAGGGAACAAGGTCAAAGTGACCATCATGTTCCGTGGCCGCGAGATGTCGCATCAGGACTTGGGGCGCAATCTTCTCGACCGTGTAGCCGAGGAGATGAAGGATCTCGTATCCATCGAGCGCGATGCTAAAGTCGAAGGGCGTAATATGATAATGATTCTGGCGCCGAAGGCCCAGAATAAAGGAGGAAAATGACAGATGCCGAAGATGAAAACCCGCCGTGCCGCTGCAAAGCGTTTCTCGGTTACCGGTTCCGGTGAATTCAAGCGCAAGAAGGCTTACCATAGCCACATCCTGGAGAAGAAGAGCCCGAAGCGTAAGCGCAACATGCGCAAGGCTGCTCTTGTTGTCGCATCCGATTACCAGCGCGTCAAGGACATGCTCCCGTACGCTTAATTATTGATTTTAGGAGGAAAATACAATGCCGAGAGTTAAAAAAGGCGTTACGGCTCATGCTCGCCATAAAAAGATCTTAAAGCTCGCAAAGGGCTATCGTGGAGCTCGCAGCAAGCAGTTCAAGAAAGCCAACGAGACAGTAATGAAGGCTCTGAGCTATGCTCGTGCCGACCGTCGTACCAAGAAGGGTGATTTCCGTCGTCTCTGGATCGCCCGCATCAACGCTGCTGTTCGTCCGCAGGGTCTGGCTTATAGCCGTTTCATCTGCGGTCTGGCCAAGGCCGGCGTCGCTGTTGACCGCAAGATGCTGGCTGATCTGGCTGTCAGCGATGCTGCTGCTTTCAGCAAATTCGTTGAGATTGCCAAGGCAAATCTGTAATACAGATTATTTTAGAAGGGAGCTGTCGATAAGGCGGCTCCCTTTTTACTACACGAGGAAGCTATGGAAAGAATAGAAAGCCTCACCAACAGCAAAGTAAAGCTGGCGTCATCACTGGCGAAGAGCAAAGCTCGTCAGCAGGAGAATGCCTTTATTGTCGAAGGTGTGCGCCTCTGTGAGGAAGCATTGAAGGCAGCGGAGACTGAGGGCTGGAATATACGCTTCGGGCTCATTACTCCCGAGCAGATGGCTACTGAGCGTGGCGCTGCTCTGGCAGCAAAGGCGGAGGAACTGGGTGTCGCCGTCTATGAGACTCCGGAGGCCGTCTACAAGAAAGCGGCACAGGTTGTATCACCGCAGGGCGTACTTTTCGTTACAGAGCGTTGCCGTCGTGGGCTGAATGATATCATAGAGAAGGCTCAGGCAATGAAAAAAGCACCGCTGTTAGCGGTGCTGGATGGTGTTCAGGACCCAGGCAATGTGGGAACTATCCTTCGGACAGCCGAGGCAGTAGGTGCCACAGGAGCTGTTCTTCTGCCGGGTACCGCCGACTTTTACGGAGAAAAGACGGTCAGAGCCTCTATGGGGGCTATTTTCCGTCTGCCGACCGTGACGCTGACGGCAGAGGAGCTACTGACCTTTGCCGGAGAGAATGGGCTGCGCGTTTATGCCACGGCGCTTGATAGAAAGGCGAAGCCTCATCTGGCGGTTGATTTTGCAGAGCCTTCGGCCATCGTCTTTGGCAGCGAGGGCAATGGAGTCTCCCGAGATATTCTCGCTGCACCGGCGACTGAGACAATATTCATTCCCATGGCCGGCGGTGCGGAGTCATTCAATGTAGCACAGGCGTCGGCTATTGTGCTGTATGAAGCACTTCGTCAGCGAGAGTTTAAGAATATTTAAGCCGTCATCGTACCGAACAGCATATATACGCCAACAACTCCGTCAGTCAGACTGACGGAGATTTTTTTTGTCGTGGAGAGCAGTTCGTTGCTGACGGCATAGGGAAGCTGCTGGGTGAGCTCTGCTTCGTCAAGGGGCCAGCGGACGCCGGTGATCGAGAGACCTTCGCACTTTGCGGTAAGGGGAAGCAGAGAGACGGCAGACAGGTCTTCGTGCCATGGAGCATTGATAGTGATGTCGGCTTTTTCTCCGGAGCGGAGGATGAGCAGCAGCTCTTTCTCGTCGGCGAGGCAGCAGGGGCGTCTGTCGTGAGCGAGGGTAAAGAGAAGACTCATGGCATGGTCCAGTCGTCCGCCGAAGACGCCGGTGACGATTAGGAGACTGTTGGGAAAGTCCTGCCGTGAAAGCTCCAAAGACAGCTGAAGGTCTGTGAGGTCTTTTGCCGGGGCGAATTTGTCTACGGGTACGCCCTGACGCTCAGCCCATTGCCAGCTGCCCGATGAGGCGCTGTCCGCATCACCGATTAGACGGGCAGGGAGAAGCTGAGCCTGCTGGCATGAGTCTATTCCCCTGTCGATGGCCCAGAGTGCTGTGCAGTGACCGGTTGTCTGCTGCAGCCAGTCTGTCTGGGGTGGACGACCACCGGCCACAAGGGCTAATGTGGTGCGAGGTTTTGTCTCGTAGAATACAGGAGAGGACAGCTCTGCCGTGAGCTGCGGCAAATCCAGTTTCACATTAATCACTTCCTTGTTATATGGTATCATATCACAATTTGTGCGGTACCATAAAACTTATTTTGTGGTTTTTTCTGCCATAGATTTTACTGATGATTAAGAGTGGTTTTCCCCTTAAAATTGTATGAAGATTTTCTGAAAAAATCTCCCTGAAATGGTCATAAGCTATTGCGTAAAGAGAAGTAGTTGGCTATAATACAGAAGATAAAGGATTATGCCTTGAAGTGTGCTTACCTGAAAAAATGGGGCTGTTTTAGGGCATGAAATGACGGTTGCAGGTTGTCATTTTCTGAAATTTTTCAATTCTGGAGCGAAGATAATGCTGGATGTCAGTGGTCGTACAAATGAGGAGATTAAACAGCTTTTGATGCGTGTTTGGCTTCGTCAGGTGGCCATGGGACTGCTTATTTTTGCGCTGGGAAGCCTTATCACCGGCACCGGAGCGGGGCTTATCTCTCTGGCCGGCGGCGTCCTGTGGGGCGTGCTGGACGGAGGTATTTTGCTGGCAGGTACCGTGCAGGGGCTGACGATTCCCATTGAGGAAAGCAAGAAGCAGCGGTGGAAGATATACTTCTGCCGGCTGGTGACAGGCTGCGCACTCATCATCGGTATGCTGTGTCTTGGGCTGAGAGTTGCAGAGACTTTTCTCGGCTACATCGCACTTCATATATGTTTTTTTATAAACCTACAATATTTCACGAATCCAAAACGATGAATTTCACCGGATCGTGAGGAAAGGAGAACAAATATGGGAAATGCTGAACAGGCAAGCAACGAAATCATTCACTATCTGCCCCAATACATCGATGCGCTGGGGATGACGGTTCACATGCAGACAATCTACATGATTGCTTTTGCTGACCTCATCTGCGTATTGGTACTGGTAGCACTCGGAAGCGGTGCAAAACTTATTCCGGGTCGCGCACAGTGCATGCTGGAGATGCTTGTTGAGTGGCTCTGCGGACTGATGGAAGGCAACATGGGCAAAGAGGGCAAAAAGATTTTTGCTTCTTTCCTGCTGACGCTGTTCTTCTTCATTTTCGTTTCCAACGAAATCGGTCTGCTGCCGCAGATTGGTGGGCACATGGTTCATTTCACCTCGCCTACTAACGACGTCAATGTGGCTTTCAGTATGGCTATCATGGTTATGGTTGTCAACTACCTCGTTGGTATTTATCGTAACGGTCTTGGTGCTTTCGGGCACTTCTTCAAGCCGTTTGCAGCAATGCTGCCGCTGAATATCGTCGAAGAACTGGCAAAGCCTATCACGATGTCTCTGCGTCTCTTTGGTAATATCCTTGCCGGCGAAATTCTGCTTATTATTCTGTATCAGATGGCGCCTTGGGTAGCTCCGGACGCATGGGTTTTCTTCAGCCTTTGCGTTGGCTTCCTGCAGGCCTTCGTATTCACGATGCTTACCATCGTAAACTTTGCCCCGATGTTCCACGAGCATTAAGAAGGGGTTCCTTCGTGAAATTTTCATAGGTAAAATGAAAGGATGAGTATCTAAAATGGAACAGGCTATCATTATTGCTGCTTCTGTTATTGCAGCAGGTCTTATCGGTGCCGGTGCATCTATCGGCGCAGGTTCTGGTGACGGTGCCGTTACCTCCAAATTCCTCGAGTGCGTTGCTCGCCAGCCCGAGCAGGCTTCCAACTTCCAGGTTCACATGTTCATTTCCGTTGGTCTTATCGAGTCCATTGCTATTATTTCCTCCGTTATCGCAATCGTATTGGTATTTGCAAATCCGTTCGTAAAGTAATTGCATTAGTGGGATACAGATTTGCAAAAGTAAAGGAGTGCTGAAATTGGTAGATTTTGATGCAACATTTTTTGCGCAGATTGTGAATTTCATCATTCTTCTTGTTATTTTGGGCAAGTTCGCTTTCAAGCCGCTCATGAACATGCTTGATGAGCGTTCCAATCGCATTGCAAACGATCTTGATTCTGCTGAGAAGACCCGGGTCGAGGCTGAAGAGCTGAAGGCTCAGTACTCCAAGCAGATGGAAGAGGCTCGCAATGAAGCTGCTGCTATCGTAGCAAAAGCAACTCAGAATGCTCAGAATATCGAGGCTGAGGCTCGTACTCAGGCTCAGGCTGAGAAGGATCAGATGATTTCTGCCGCAAAGCAGAGTATTGAAAATGAGAAACAGCAGGCTCTTGCCGATGTTCGTAAGCAGGTTATCACTCTTGCTACCGAAATCGCCGGCAAGGTTGTCAGCCAGAAGCTCGACTCCGCAGAGGATCAGGCTCTTGTTGCCAAGACAGCCGATGCTGTTCTGAACTGATTTAGAACCGCAAAATTACGGCCTCATCAGAGGCAATATTATTGAAATGAAAATGGAGGTGAAGGATACAGTATGGCTAATAATGAAAAGCTCGATCTCGTCATGAAGAGCCTTGAAGGACTCAAGCTTGACGCAGAGAAACTCGGCAAGGTTGCAAGCAACGGCATTATCCCGGTTGTTCTGACCACTGCCAAGGAACTGACTGTATCTGAAAAGGATTCCATAGCTAAGACTCTCGAAGAGAAGCTCGGCTATCGGGTATACATGGAAACCACTGTTGATCCTTCCATTATTGGCGGTTCTATCATTAAGACTGGCGACCAGATTTATGACGCCAGCGTGAAACGTCAGATGGAAAAGGTCAGCGAGAGCATGAAGAAGGCCAGCGCTGAGGGTCAGTCCCTCTCCAACGCTGCCAGCATCACCGATGCGCTCTCCAAGACCGTCAGTGAAACTAACCTCGATGTTGACCTCGAGGAAGTCGGTATCATCGGCAAAGTCGGTGACGGTATCGCTACCGTTACCGGTCTGAACAGCGCTATGGCCGGTGAGCTCGTAGAGCTCAAGGGCGGCGTAAGCGGCATGGTTCAGAACCTGCAGGAAGATACCGTTGGTATCGTTCTTATGAGTGGCGAAGCCACTGTTAAGGAAGGCGATGTCGTTCGTCGTACCGGCAAGCTCATGGAAGTTCCGGTTGGCGAAGGTCTTCTCGGCCGTGTCGTCAGCCCGCTGGGTATGCCCATCGATGGCAAAGGCGACATCAAGTACGCTGAGACTCGTCCTATCGAAGCACAGAGCCCCGGTATCGCAGACCGTCAGTCTGTAGACGTACCTCTGCAGACCGGTATCAAGGCTATCGACGCCATGGTACCTATCGGCCGCGGTCAGCGCGAGCTCATCATCGGCGACCGTGGTACCGGTAAGTCCGCTGTTGCTATCGATACCATCATCAACCAGAAGGGCAAGGGCGTTATCTGCATTTACGTTGCAATCGGTCAGAAGGCTTCTACCGTTGCACGCCTCACCCGTACCCTTGAGAAATACGGCGCTGCTGACTACACCATCGTTGTAGCAGCTACCGCTTCTGACAGCGCCCCGCTGCAGTACCTTGCTCCGTACGCCGGCGTAACCATGGCTGAGTACTTCATGGACCAGAAGAAGGATGTTCTCTGCGTATATGATGACCTCTCCAAGCACGCTGTGGCATACCGCGCAATGTCCCTGCTGCTCCGTCGTCCTCCCGGACGCGAAGCTTATCCGGGCGATGTATTCTACTTGCACTCCCGTCTGCTGGAGCGTGCTGCACGCCGTAACGAAGCTGCTGGCGGCGGCTCCATCACTGCACTGCCTATCATCGAGACTCTGGCAGGTGACGTTTCCGGTTACATTCCGACAAACGTTATTTCCATTACCGATGGTCAGATTTACTTGGAGACCGACCTGTTCTACTCCGGTATCCGTCCGGCTATCAACGTAGGTCTGTCCGTATCCCGTGTAGGTGGTTCCGCGCAGATTAAAGCAATGAAGTCCGTTGCAGGTACCCTGCGTCTGGACCTTGCACAGTATCGCGAGCTGGCAGCATTCGCACAGTTCGGCTCCGATCTGGATAAAGCCACTAAGGCACAGCTCGATCGCGGTATCCGCATGACCGAGCTCCTGAAGCAGCCTCAGTACACCCCGCTGCCGGTAGAGAAGCAGGTTATCTCCCTCTACGCCGGCACCAACGGCTACATCGATGACGTTCCTGTCGCTGATGTAAACCGCTTCGAGGCTGAGCTCTTCAAATTCATGGATATGAATGCTCCTGAGGTTGCGAAGGACATCATCGCCAACAAGAAGATTACTGATTCGAACGAAGAAGCCTTGAAGGCTGCTCTGGCAGAATTCAAGAAGACTTTTGTAGCCTCTAACGGAAAGAGGTGAGTGACTGATGCCGAATCCACGCGAAATACATCGACACATGCGCAGCGTAAAGAATATCCAACAGATAACTAAGGCTATGAAAATGGTCGCCGCTGCCCGCTTGCGTCGTGCGCAGGAAAAAGCCGCATCAAGTCGCCCCTTTGCCGATAAGATTGAAGCTCTTTTGAAGACTTCCCTCAGTGACAGCACTTTGGCTAAGCTGGTTTCCATC
>JAZLHS010000092.1:0-11944 GCA_045616885.1 Selenomonadaceae bacterium
ATGTCACCGCAAAACACGCTGGGGATTGTGAAGAGGCAAGACGACTTATTGCCACCGGATTTCTGCCGGTGCTGGCTGATCCTGATGGCAGCTGTATCATGGAACTGAAACCCGATGCGGTTGTAGATGCTATATTGGCAAAGAAAAATCTCGGGACGAAAATTACCGATGCTCCGATAGTCATCGGCGTAGGCCCCGGCTTCACGGCGGGCGAGGATTGTCACGCGGTGGTAGAGACCATGCGAGGGCATACTCTTGGCCGGGTGATTTACAAGGGGGCAGCGCTGCCCAACACAAACATTCCGGGCTTAATCGGCGGCTTTGCCGGTGAGCGGGTGCTGCGGGCTCCGGCGACGGGAGTCTTTGAGGCTGTGCAGGAGATAGGCGCCATCGTAAAGCAAGGTGACATCACCGGTTATGTTGACGGCAAGCCGATGTTGGCTACCCTTGATGGAGCTCTTCGTGGTCTCATAGCCGATGGCACACCGGTGAAGGAGGGCTTGAAGTGCGGCGATGTAGACCCGAGGGGAGACGCCAGTTTCTGTCAGCTGTCTTCAGACAAGGCACTTGCCATTGGCGGCGGCGTACTGGAGGCAATTCTTAATCTCGGCGGAGCATTGAAAAACTAAGGAAGTGAGACCTTGGCAGAAGATATAAAGCTCACAAAGCTGGCTAAATGCGCTGGCTGTGGGGCGAAGGTGGGAGCGGGGACATTGGCACAGCTCCTGACTGATTTGAAGGTTCATCGGGATGAAAATCTTCTTGTAGGCTATGATAAGAGCGATGATGCCAGCGTTTATAAAATCAGCGATGAACTGGTCCTCGTTCAGACGGTTGACTTCTTCCCTCCGATTGCCGATGACCCGTATACCTTTGGAGCTATTGCCGCGACCAATGCCCTCAGTGATGTTTACGCTATGGGCGGCGAGCCGAAGCTGGCGCTGAATATCATGGCAGTGCCGGAGAAAATGCCGAAGGAAGCAGTCCATGAGCTGCTGCGAGGCGGCTACGATAAGGTATACGAAGCAGGAACCATCATCACCGGCGGTCATAGTATCCTCGACGACGAGCCAAAGTATGGGCTGGCGGTGACTGGATTTGTTCATCCAGACCGTTTGCTGAAGAACTGCGGAGCGGAGCCGGGCGATGTCCTCTTCCTCACGAAGCCCCTTGGTATCGGTATCATCACTACGGCAGCAAAGGTTGACATGGTAAGCAAAGAAACTTACCAAAGAGCAGTCGAGCTGATGACCACCCTCAACAAGAGTGCCCGTGATGTCATCGTGAAATACCGGGTTCATGCCTGCACGGACGTTACCGGCTTCGGGCTGATGGGGCATTGCTGCGAGATGGCTCAGGGAAGCAAGGCAGAGCTGCATATAGATGTGGATAAGATAGACCTCATTCCGGAGGCGCTGCAGCTGGCCACTATCGGTATTATTCCCGAGGGAGCCTATCGGAACCGCACCTTCGCCGAGGAACATGTGGATGATGGGGGCGTTCTGCTGGCAAAGCAGGATATGCTTTACGATCCGCAGACCTCAGGTGGGCTGCTGGCAGCTGTCCATCCCGATGATGCGGATGCTATGTATGAAGAATTGAAAAATGCGGTGCCTTCTGCACAAAGAATCGGCACCGTAAAAGAATACACCGGGGGAAAATACATTTTCCTCTATGATAAAGGAGACCAAAAATGAATCCATTGATGATTGCAACCGGCGTTGCCGTCGGTGCAGCGGCGGTCGTATTGACTATATTGGGGAATCCGGCAAATATGGGCTTTTGTGTTGCCTGCTTTCTTCGGGATATTGCCGGAGCCTGCAAGTTCCATCAGGCAGCGGTTGTCCAGTATGTTCGTCCGGAGATAGTGGGGATTGTTCTCGGCTCTGCTGCCATGTCGCTGGCCGCAAAGGAATTTAAGGCAAGAGCCGGCTCCAGTCCGGCGGTGCGCTTCGTCCTCGGTGCCTGTGTAATGATTGGCGCACTGGTATTCCTTGGCTGCCCGCTTCGTATGGTTATTCGCATGGGTGGCGGCGACCTCAATGCCTTTGTCGGACTGGCCGGATTTGTGCTTGGTATTCTCATCGGCATATTCTTCCTGAAGCGTGGCTTCAGCCTGAAGCGCAGCTACAATGTAGCGACCTCTGATGGCTTCTCTCTGTCCGGTACGCTGCTGCTGCTGTTCGTCATCTTTGTAGCTGCCCCCGGACTCTTTGCCCTGTCCACTGCCGGCCCCGGCTCTAAGCATGCACCGGTATTCGTTGCTCTTGCCATTGCTCTTGTTGTAGGTGCTTTGGCGCAGCGTTCTCGCCTCTGCATGGTCGGCGGTCTTCGTGATGCTATCATGTTCCGTGATTTTAACCTTCTCAGCGGCTTCGTAGCTATTTTTGTCACCGTTCTGGCCGGCAATATTCTGCTTGGCAATTTCAAAGGCTTTTCCACATATCTGCAGCCTATCGCTCACGCAGCTCAGCTGTGGAACCTGCTTGGTATGACTGCCGCCGGCTGGGGGAGTGTCCTGCTCGGTGGCTGCCCCCTTCGTCAGCTGATACTGGCAGGTGAGGGCAATGGAGACAGTGCTGTTACCGTTTTCGGCATGATTGCCGGTGCGGCTATTGCACACAATTTCAAGCTGGCCGGCGGTGCTGCGGCAGTGAAGTCCGGTGTCTACAATGCCGGTGGTATCGGTGTAAACGGTCAGATGGCTTTGGGAATAATATTTGTGATACTGTTGGCAGTGTCTATCATGAATCTGCCAAAGAATAATGATTGAAAGGCGGCGTAGTAATGGTAGATGCAAGAGGTCTTAGCTGTCCGTTGCCGGTGGTAATGGTACAGAAGGAAGTAAACAAGAATAATCCGGCTGAGCTGGAGGTCATGGTGGACGCCATGGTCTGCGTAGAGAATGTCACCCGCTTTGGTAAAAGTCAGGGCTACAGCGTAACGGTAGAAGAATGTGATGGAGAGTACAAGCTGCTTTTGAAGAAATAAAATGGAAAAAATAGTAAGAGTTTTGCAGGAGCAGTTGTCCGCCGGAAAAAGCTCCGTCCTTGTAACGATAATCGCGCAGTCAGGCTCCACTCCTCGGGGTGTGGGTACGCAGATGTTGGTTGGCACAGAAGGAATTTTGGCCGGTACCGTCGGCGGCGGTGCTATAGAGGCACAGGCAATTACCAGGGGTCGTGCTTTGGCCGTAGAGAAAAAATCAGAGGTTATCAGATATGACCTCTCAGGCGAAAATAAAACCGATCTTGGAATGGTCTGTGGTGGGGGAGTGACTTTGTTCTTCTGCCCCCTTTGTCCGGATGATAGTGTTCTTCGTTCGTTGACGGCAGAGCTTTTCCTGTCACTGAAGGACAATCGGCCGGGATTCCTGCTCCAATGTTTATCAGATGGAGCTTTAAGCCTGCTGGATGAGAACGGAAATGTTCTGGCCGGGCAGGAAGTAAATGTGACGGTGCAGAATGTCGGCTTCGGTGGAATGAAGCAGGATGATTATTTCATCCTGCCGCTGGCGGTGAGACAGCGAGTCATCGTTTGCGGCGGCGGGCATGTAGCACAGTGTCTCGTCCCAGTATTGGCCGGTGTCGATTTCCGGGTCATTGTGGTTGAGAGCCGTCCTGAATTTGCCCGACAGGAGCTGTTCCCTCAGGCAGAAAAGGTGCTGCTGGTCGATTATACGGATTTGTCGGCATCTGTTGATTTGAGACCGGATGACTTTGTCGTCATCATGACGCACGGCCATGTCCATGACTATACGCTGCAGGAGCAGCTGCTCCGAAAGGAATATGCCTATATCGGTGTCATGGGCTCCAAGCGAAAGATTGCCTCGGTAAATGAACGGCTGGCTGCAGCCGGAATAAGCCGGGAGGCAATGGAAAAGGTGCATACCCCTATTGGGGTCGCAATCGGTGCCGCTACACCGGCTGAGATAGCTATATCTGTGGCAGCTGAGTGTATAGCGGTCAGGGCGCAGCGTGGGAAGATGACTGGCGATGCCTGTCCAAGCACCTTGTGATTGAGAGGTAGTCAGAATGAAGCCTGTAGTTAAAGTGATGATACTGGACGACAGCGGACAGAAATTTTTTGGTGAGGGCCCATATAGGCTGCTGAAATATGTGGAGGAGACCGGCTCCCTTCGTCAGGCTGCTATGAATATGGAGATGGCCTATACCAAGGCGCGCAAGCTTCTGCTCAACGCCGAGGCAGGCTTCGGTGTTAAGCTGCTCATACCATCTGTCGGCGGAGCTCATGGTGGCGGCAGCGTCCTCTCTCCAGAAGGAGCAGCACTGCTGAAAAAATACGAAGAATATAGGCGGCGGTGCCGTGAGGCCAACGTCAAAATATACGAGGATGTATTCGGTGAGTGACATGGCGGCAGGAACAAACAATATCGGCTGTATCATCATGGCCTCGGGTCAGGGAAGAAGATTCGGCGGCAACAAGCTCATGGCGTCTCTTGCTGGCAGACCGGTGATTGATTATATCCTGCGGGTGACAGAAGGCCTCTTTCAACGGCGCCTGACAGTGACCCGACACAAGACCGTGGAGGAATACTGCCTCAGCCACGGTGCTGAGGTACTGCTTCATCAGGAACCGGAAAGAAACGATACTATCCGTCTTGGCATTGAGGCGATGGCAGACTGCTCCCATTGTATGTTCTGCATGGGGGATCAGCCACTGATAAACAGAAAAAGTTTGGAAAAAATGCTGCTGGCCGCTCAGGCAGAACCGGACAAAATATGGCGGCTTTCGGCGAATGGAGTGCCGGGAGCACCGGTGCTGTTCCCACGGAAGTTTTTTGCGGAGTTGTCCGCCCTGCCGATGGGCGAGGGCGGCGGGTATGTAATCCGAGCGTACCGGGAGGAAGTCTGTACCGTAGAGGCTGATGTTCAGGAGCTGATGGATCTAGATACTCAGGAGGATAGAGAACGAGCAGAAAAAATACTTGTGGATTTTACCTAAATCGAGTATAGTTTGTGAGGAATTTTTTTCGGAAAAGGATTTGGGAAAGGACAAGTACAATGAAGAAAAACCAAGACTGGGAAGCCTATGACTTTGAAGCTCCCATGAAGCTGTCCAAGGCACTACCCTTGGGTCTGCAGCATGTACTGGCTATGTTCGTGGGAAACCTCACACCTATTTTGATTATTACCGGTGCCTGCGGCATAGTCGGTGAAGAATTTGCCGGTCTGCGCATAGAGCTGCTGCAGAATGCCATGCTGGTAGCCGGTATAGTTACCCTTTGGCAGCTCTACGCTATCGGCCCGGTAGGCGGCAAGGTGCCAATCATCATGGGTACATCCTCCGGATTTATCGGCGTATTCAATTCTGTGGCTGCCAGTATGGGCGGCGGTGTCCTGGCCTACGGAGCTATCATGGGAGCTTCGGTCATCGGCGGCATATTCGAGACAGTGCTGGGCGCTTTCCTGAAGTCCCTGCGCAAATTCTTCCCGCCGGTAGTCACCGGTACTGTCGTGCTGTCCATCGGTCTCAGCCTCATTGCGGTCGGTGTAAATTCCTTCGGTGGCGGTGTGGCCGCTAAGGATTTCGCTTCGCTGGAAAATCTTGGACTTGGTTTATTTGTCCTCGTGACAATTCTGATTTTCAAAAACTCCAAGAATTTCATGATAAGCTCATCCTCTATTTTGCTGGGTATTATTGTGGGCTATGCGGCTGCCGCCGTTATGGGCATGGTGCTTCCCACCACCGGCGTTGATGCCAACGGTGCCACCTACGTGAAATCATGGGTGCTGAACTGGGACAAGGTATGGCAGGCCTCCTGGTTTGCAGTCCCCTCCCTGATGCCGGTACCGCTCACCTTTGATATGAGAGCTGTTCTGCCGGTGTGCATTATGTTTATCGTTACCGCGGTGGAGACGGTAGGCGACATTTCCGGCGTTATCGTCGGCGGTATGAATCGCGAGGCCACCGAGAAGGAGCTGGCCGGTGGCGTAATGTGCGACGGTGCAGGCTCTGCCTTCGCCGCATTCTTCGGCGTACTGCCCAATACCTCCTTCAGTCAGAATGTGGGACTGGTGGCCATGACGAAGGTAGTCAATCGCTTCGCCCTCGCCACCGGTGCCGTATTCCTCATCCTTTGCGGTCTGATTCCGAAGCTCAGTGCTCTCGTTTCCATTATGCCCCAGTCTGTATTGGGCGGCGCAGCAGTAATGATGTTTGCTTCCATCGTTGTGTCCGGTATACAGCTCATCACTCGTGAGCCGCTGACGCCGCGAAATCTTTCCATTATCTCCGTAGCCCTCGGCCTCGGCTACGGTATCGGCTCCAACTTTGGCATCCTGAAGCACCTGCCGGAATTTGTCCGACTCATCTTCGGCGGCTCCGGCATTGTCCCGGCGGCCTTGGTGGCAATCCTGATGAATATCCTGCTGCCTAGAGAAAAAGGCTCCGACGAATAAAAGAAGATAAAGAAAATGGCACTGTGAAAAAGAGTAATCATTTTCACAGTGCCTTGTGCTTTTTAGGAGTTGTTTTTTACAGCTCTTTTTTGTGGTGCTTGAATGCAAAAGTAAACCTGTAGTGTAATCTGTATTTTTAAGAAGCTGAGAAAAAATGCCCCCTAAATGCCTGTATTAGGCCTCTTTCTCCGGCTGTTATGGTATAATATCCCCAAGCCAAGCAGCAGTTCTATCGAATTTGCGTATAACAAACAGACGACTCGTCGTTTTTTGTGCAGAAGTAAACGCGACCCGTCTTTTTCATACATATTGACAAATCGATCACCATCTGCTCTCTTTCTTTATGTTATTTCTTAATAAGGCTTGGCGTTAAATGCACTTCATCTGCTGGGATGAGGTGCATTTTTAATAGCTACATCAACGCTTCTATATCCTCATCCTCAGTATCTAAGAGTTCATAAGGACTACGACCGCCAAGCTTATCACGCTTTATGCTGTTTATGTGGTTCATCAGCAAAGTTATATCGTCCTGTGTGTAGTCTGCCATACTTTCACCCTTGGGCAGCACATAGCGTATAAACTCATGGTTCTTCTCTAGGGCTCCTTTTTGCCATGAAGCCATAGGGTCACAGTAGAAAATCCGGGTACGGTATTCGTAATTGATTGATGTTTCAAGGCTTTCTACACTCTTGAATTCACTGCCATTGTCCGTCAATATGACCGGAAACAGGCGCCGGAATCTTTCCGTTCCCAAAGCTGCTTCAAGCCAATTGAATACACGTTCCACCGATTCGGCTCTCCCATCCGGTATAAGGAACAGGAGCATTACATCGTTCTTTCTGAGCAGCATTGTCAACAGACGATTATTGCATTTCCTTTTGCCTATCACTGTATCCATCTCTACAACACGGTCTGTCATATTGTTATGAGAAACGAATTCCTTAAAATCTGAGTATTGCCGTTCCCATGTCTGCTCCTATCTGCAGACAGTGACCGATGACAAAATCTTATCCCGGATAGGCTGTTTTTGCAAAAGTAAACTAGATTAAACTCTCGATTTTCAGCAATTTTACTAAAGGTTTACTTTTTCATTTTAGGATTTGTATAAGATTGTATTTATTTTAGTACGTGTACTGATAAAAGGACAGTATATGAATTAGAATTAAGGCGTGGTTAAAGCAAAAAGGATAATTGCAGAGAAAAAGGAGAGAAAAATTATGGCAAAAATCTCACCATCACTGGTTTGAACTACCGGTACGGCAATGAGTTTCTGAAGGAGAAAAAGGTGCAATAGTGGAGCTGGTAAAGGAGCCAGATAATGAGCATGATGGGGAAGTCAAAAAGGTATTTATGGATGGTCTTGGTCACATTGGCTATTTTGCCAATTATCCGCGTAATGTTATTGGAAAGAGCTGCAGCACCAGACGATTCTATGACAAAATTGAGGATGGAGCTGTAGGAAAAGTAAAATATGTTATTGGTGGCGGAGTACTTTGTGAGGGGATTGAAGGGTATAAGAGATGGATGAAATGGCGGCAAGCAATTTAAGCCTGCTATTGGCGGTATTATCATTGGTTTTTTAGAATTACGTTTAAGACACTCGAAGAAGAACCAGTTTTACCGAATAATGACAATTGTTACGCAATTCTGTATGGTGATAACGGTTATTTAATCTTATCCTGTAATGTCAATTTTGCAATGGGTGTAGGTTGCAATCCTTATATATTCTTTGACTGTTGGTATCAGAGAATATATAGGAGACGGGTTATAGAATTATTTGTAATTAGGGGGGGATATAATGAAATACAGTTTTTGGCTTAGAAGAAATTCTGTAAAAATACAATCACCTAGAATTATACCCTTTATTGAGTTCAAAAGAGTTGAGAGCAGACGATTCGTATTTGGGCAAAACTTGATTTATAATCTGCTTCAATTGGAATCTACAGAAATAAGAAAATTTTGTAGTGAAAAAGGATTTGAATACTTGTTGGTTAATGATGAAATTAGGATAATTTCCCGTTACGACTGTTGGAGAATTATCACGAGAGAAGGTAAATTAGCGTTATTCCATAGGAATAGAAGGAGGATTCCTTCTTGTGAAAGCTGTATTGATGGATTTCACCAACAACGCGTCTATTCTGAAACAATTATGGGATATTTGAAGATTATTGATGGACATGATACATACAAAAAGAGTAAATTGCCAAGAATAGATGAGCGAATATGGCTCAAAAAAGAAGTAAAGGAGGAGTTGATAAAAAAGTATGGCGAAAAATTTAGTTTATCAAAATTGAAAAAACAGCGTGTTAAGGGAACAAAAAAATATAACAGAGAAAAGAAGAAACTAGCAAGAAAAAAACGAAGAGCAAACATTTCAAGAGTGATATCAATCTTGGACGAAATAAATATTGAGATTCCATGACAAATTGGAGAAAGGAGCTGAAAACAGTAAGAAATATTACCGGCAGCAGCGTGCTTGGTGAGCAGATCATTGAAGAAATTAATGTTTTGGGAAAATTATAGAAATAGGCACCGTAGGGAAAATAGTGTATATTTTGGATTTGGTAAACAATTTATGAATAGATGATTATTTGTGATAGCTAATTGGGTGAGTGATGGTGCTTTTTGTAATAAATTATATACTGCTTTAGGCTAATAATGTTATAATATCACATGAGGTAACTTCAGTAGGAGGCGTTTATTATGGCATACAGCATAGTCGAATCAAGTGCAAATGAATTTGGAACACGAAAAAAGATAAAGCTACCGCGTTTTCAGAGAAAGCAAACATGGAAAGATGTTGATAACTTCAAGCTATGTATTAGTGTTTTCAAAGGATATCCTATTGGAGTAGTAATCGTCAATGAAGTCGATCAAACGGAATGGCTTTTAGATGGCCGTCAAAGGCGGAATGCTATAAAGACGATGAAAGAAAACCCCGTAGCAATTTATAATTGGGCAAAATCCTTTATAAAGTTTAAGCCAAGCGACTCTGAAGAAGAGGTGCGCAATAAGTTTTGGAGTAAAATAGACATCTATCTCCAGACAGAGAGTGAGGAGAAAAATAAAACAGAGAACGATTCAGAGGAGGAGTTGGAGGAAGATAATGATATTGAATTAGGTGAGGAAGCAAGTTTCGACTCTAAAAAACAATATGCAAGTTTGGTCTTGCTGTTGAACCTAGTATTATTGGTTCATAGCACAAAAAATAAAATTACGAGATTTGAGAGGATGTTTCTTTTCAATAAAACAATTCCTGCAGAAAATCTGAAATATACGTACGCCAACGATAAAGGCGAATATGTTTGTGATCCTGTAAAATTAAAGCGGCTTTTAACAAATACACTTCCATCTGAGATTTCGTACGAAGGAACTGCACCATCTGAAGAAGAATTTATAGATTATTTCAAAACCGAATGTAGGCTAGATGATGCACAAGCGAAGGCTTTTAAGAAATACGTTCAGCAGAATTGGTCATTTTACTACGAGAAATGCTTTAAGATTATCCAGGAATGTGATCAGGTCATTGACGATGCTAGAGTTGGTATGATCAAATTAATTAATGCAAGTACGCTGGATGCGCAGAATATTTTTTCGTTAGTGAATGATGGTGGTACAAAACTTACATCAGAGGAACTGCTTTCAGCAAGACCCTTTTGGAATAAGGTGGTTAATAATAACTCCGATGAGGTTCGTGATGAAGTAAAAAAATTGTATGGAAAACTAAAATTGGATATTCCAGAAGATATATATAGATGGGATTTGGGGGCAACAATAATTTCAAGAATAGATACAAATCACTTGATTTTTCCAGATTTAACCATTGATACGGAAACTAAGGACCTGAATAATACAAAATTTAAAGCAAGGATGTCTCTCGGTTTTAAATTGCTGAGTGCAATTTATGATGGTGGCATATCTATTAATAATGTCATAGCATTAGAACAAAGGAAGGATATCAACTGGGATACAGATATTAACAAGCTTGTGACAGATTTTAACACCATTATTAGAATAGTGGAGGATACGCCGTTTTTTAAGCATCTTCAAAGTTGGAATAAATCTATAATGGAATTGACAACAAATGCTGCTGCTCAGGAATTCCTTGTAGTCTTATATAAACAATGGATAAGCTATGATAAACCGACTAAAGCAAGAACCGCCAGCGCCCAAAAACTTCAAAAGGATGCCATTGTTTTATTTGACAAGTTAATATATGAGAATTGCTGTACCAAGTCTTGGCGTGGGTCAAGTGATTCAAAATTGGCTCGTGATTTGAAAAACACAGCAGCTATTTTAAGCCCAATTCCTGAAGCGGTCTGGAACTCCGCAATAAAGGAATTAGCCAATGGTACGTATAATGGAGATGTCGTATCGTTTGAGACGATAAAGCCGCTAGTTTATTATTATTGCGCATTAAGACAATTTATACCTAGATTTAATGCATCGCATCAACGATATGAAATTGACCATATAATTGCACAACATGCAATAACAAATGCTGGTAGTCAGATTGACCAAAAATTAAAAGATTGGTTTATTAATTTGTCACCTTTACCAAAAGGTGACAACATCGAAAAAAGCGATAAGCCACTAAATAAAATTGATGATGAATTTATTCTTGAGCAGATAAAGATACTTGCAGACCTTTCAGATGAAGATGTTGAGAGATTTTCTAATGTTATTAATATTGAGGCCTTAAAAGAAAAACGTTTAAATCTGTATTTGGAAGCCTTTACGAAAAAAAGAAATTTGCTGCTTGCTGATTGGACGTGATTTATTTATGAGAATCGGCGTAATAGATGCTGATTTAATAGACAACGGTACTAGACATCCAAATCTTGCATTAATGAAGATAAGTGGATATGAAAAGGGGCGGCAAAATGAAGTAAATCTTCTCACAGATTATAACTGCATAGAATTATATGATCTTGTGTACATAGCAAAGGTCTTCTCTTTTACTAAATACCCACCTGCAGTACTAAGCTATAAAAATGTAAAATATGGAGGGACAGGTTTTTTTGAAGATGGAGGAGAAAATTTACCTGATTATATAGAACATCACAAACCAGACTATACTTTATATGATGACTATATTGCAGAAGAATTATCTAAGGGAATTAAACCGTCTCATTATTCAGACTACAAAGAGTATTCTATAGGCTTTACTACTAGAGGTTGCTTCAGAAGGTGTCCTTTTTGCGTAAATAAGAAGTATGATCATGTTTTTAGACATTCTTCGGTCGAAGAATTCTTAGATATATCAAGGCCTAAGATATATTTATGGGATGATAATATATTGGCATTTCCGAGGTGGAAAGACGTTTTTGAAGAACTCATCGCCACAAAAAAACCATTTCAGTTTCGACAAGGTATGGATATTCGCTTAATGACAAGCGAAAAAGCCGAATTGATATCTAGTGTTCGTTATCACGGAGATTTCATTTTTGCATTTGATCATATTGAGGATAGTGAGTTAATATCAAAAAAACTTTTTCTATGGAGACAATATTGCAAAAGAG
>JAZLHS010000093.1:0-10874 GCA_045616885.1 Selenomonadaceae bacterium
AGCAGCGTAGCTGTTTTCTCCGTTTAGATACTTCTTTACCCATTTTAGTTTTTCTTCTGCTGAGAACTTTGATTTTCGCACAAAAATACCCCCAAAGTAGATTTGGATATTTCCATGGTCTACTTTGGGGGTAGCATATCACTGTCGGCTTCGGGCCCTTTTCGTGTATAAAAACTAGATATTGTGGGACAATTTGTCTCAGTGGTCTCGGCCTTTGTGGTTTTAAGTGGATGGAGAAGGGTTTTGTATGAGAGGGCAGATGATGCCATGTTTTTAGGCAGTTCTAGGAACGAATTCTATTTTAAGATTCATATTTAGTCCATCTGCTAGTCTCTTAAGCATTTTCAGGGAAGGATTTTTACTGCCGTTTTCGAGTTTGCTTATATCGGCCTGATTTATTTTTGTGCGAGCGGCTAAGTCTGCCTGAGTAATATTTTGTTCCTTACGAGCAGCAATGATTGCCCGGATAATATCCATTTCAGGCTGGATGTTTTCGTATTCTTTTCTGAAATCGTCATTTTCTAAGCGCTTTGCTAGTGAGTCTCTGAAAGAGCGCATGGTTTATTCCTCCCTATCTAAAAAATCCTGCTTGTATTTCAGGGCTGTGAGTAGTTCATTTTTTGGAGTCTTTTGAGTCTTTTTAACAAATCCGTTTGTAAGAATTATCTTTTTATCAACATAAAAGAAGTATAACACGCGGGTTATATTACTTGAAAACTTCGCACGAAGCTCAAATATCCCATCCTGAAGATGCTCGCTGTATGGCATTCTCAAGGCAGGGCCGTTTTCTTCTAAAAGCTCAATCATTCCATACATTTTCGCGGCCATTTTATTGTCCAGTGAGTCAAGAAAATCTTGGACAGGGCAGTCACCATTGGGCTTTTCATATAGAAGAACATCATACTTTTTAGTGAGCATATCGTCACCTCAAATTGATGATATGGTATTTTTACCATATTGTCAAGAATTAAACAGTGATACCGTAAATAAAATGAATGTTGCTCAGGCAGAATAAGGCTTTGCGCCTTTTATGAACGCGTCCCTGTACCTTTAGCAGTCCTATTCAGATAGACAAGGCCGATGGCCAGACAGATAAGATTGCCAAAGGACAGGAAATCTACGCTTATTCTGCTCCAGGTAAATTCATTTATGCTGCCTACATCGAAGGCGGCTCTAAGAAGGACATAGAGAGCTTCTTCGGCAATAAGCATAAACTCAAAGCAGGCGAGCTTGATTGGAATAGATGATGTTGTTTTTCGCTCATCAAGGTAGCCTTTCAACAATCCCAAAATGATTACGGCAATGAGGAACGTTGCGGCATGAAGAAGCGGCCCGGTATAACCTGATGTGAAGAACCACAATGTTTCAGATATTAAGTTGGGAAGAAGGGCAATAATGCCAGCCTTCAGACCGAGCAGAACCGGAATAAGTAGCATGCTGGCATCACAGATTGACCACAGCCATCTCGGGTAATCATTGTAAAAGAGACTGCCTGTAACTTGGAACATTGCCTGAAGTAGAAAAAGACCGATGATAATGCGCATTCCTATTCACCCCTGTATGATGACGCATTTCGATATTAGTGCCTGCATTGTATTATACAGCAGAAGATATAAAGCCTATTGTTAAGATAATCCATATGAATTAGACTGTCAACCTACGAGGGTTTTTCACATTGTTTTGGTTTTTTCGTAATGAGTCCCTAAAGCAGCAGTCGCAACGATTTTTCATCATTGCGACTGCTGCTTTTTTTCGATATAATACAAGGGAGAAAGTGTATTGATAACAGGGCTTTTGGTATATAATAAAACGAATTTGTCTATGGGTACGAAAGGGCGTGAACTAGCGTGGGAATGTATGTTAATCCGGGGAGTATGGCTTTTGAGATGGCTAGAAATTCCGAGATATATGTTGATAAAACCGGATTGATTAGTGAACTGAACAAGATAATTAACTCTGAACAACGTTTTTTGTGTGTCAGCCGTCCCCGTCGTTTCGGTAAGACCATGGGCATGAACATGCTGGCTGCCTATTATGACTGCACGACGGATGCCGCCGGAGTTTTTGCGGGCTTGAAAATTGCAGCCGGTCGGGAAATGATGGCTAAGTATGCAAATAAATTTAATGTCATCAGAGTGAATATGCTGCAGTTCTTTGGCTCGAATATGGAGTCAGTAGATGAGGCCGTGAAGTGTTTCAAAGAGGAAATTATTGCGGACGTTTTGGACGAATATCCGGATTTTAAGTATAGAAACAGGAATGATTTCACGAGGGTAATGTGGGATGCATTTCGCTACAGCAAGAAACAGTTTGTGATTTTGTTGGATGAGTGGGATTGTCTGTTCAGAGAGAGACAGAATGACACAACTGGTCATAAGATATATCTTGATTTTTTGCGTGATTGGCTAAAAGATCAGGATTATGTGGCACTTGCGTATATGACTGGAATTTTGCCTGTCAAAAAATATGGTAAACATTCAGCGCTTAATATGTTTAGGGAATTCTCTATGAATGACCCTCGTGAGCTGGCAGAGTTTGTAGGATTTACAGCAGATGAGGTTAAGGAGCTTTGCGACAGGTATGACATGGAATACCAGACCTGTAAGGAATGGTATGACGGCTATACATTTGTAAAGGCAAAAGAGATTTATAGCCCTCTCTCTGTAGTCGAGGCTATGCTGAGCCGACGGTATAGTAACTACTGGAACAAAACAGAAACCTACGAAGCACTGAAGGTATACATCAGCATGAACTTTGACGGACTCAAGGAAATTGTTCTCAGGCTGATGGCAGGCGAGCGCCAGCAAATAGAGACCGGCTCATTTGTAAACGATATGACGACCTTCGCCTGTGTAGACGATGTGTTGACATTGTTGGTGCATCTTGGCTACCTGGCCTACGATATTGAGAGTAAAGAAGTCTTCATTCCCAACAACGAAATTAGGCAGGAATTTGCCAACTCTGTGCAGACCATGGAAGACATGACCGTGGTGGCAAAGGCCATCAGAGCATCAGAAACCTTGCTGGAAGCAACGATTAATGAGGATGCGAGTGCAGTAGCCACAGCCATAGAGGCAGCCCATTTGGAGACCAGCCATCTGCAGTACAATGATGAAAATGCTTTGTCCTATACTGTCGGCTTGGCCTACTATACTGCAAAGCGTAAATACAACGTGGTGAGAGAACTGCCAGCAGGCAAGGGCTTCGCTGATCTGGTCTTCATCCCCCGTCCCAACCACGCTGACTTGCCGCCGATGATAATAGAGCTGAAATGGGATAATACGGCAGAAACAGCCATCACTCAGATAAAGAATAAAAAATATGCCGGAGCCCTGCAGGGATACGGCAAAGCACTGCTGATCGGGATAAGCTATGACAAGAAAACGCGGGAGCATAGATGCCTGATAGAGAAAATTGTGTTGTGAGAAAATTTAAGCCTGCTGACTTCGTGTCGGCAGGCTTTTATCATAGCGGGGATGTGAACCGGGTGGAAAAAGGAGAGCAGAGCGCCAAAATTTTGCATTCAAGCTCATGAGAATTTGCTTACGCCGCGCTCCTGTCAGCGGCTTTAATTATTGCATGGAATACCTTGATACTATCCTTGAATTTCATGAAGTTGTTTCTGTTTTCTTTTGCTTCAAGAACCTTCACCATAGCTGCTTCAGGGTGGAACTGCAGCCCCAAAGCGAAAGTGTTCTCAGGGAGCTCTACTACCTCTATGAAAGGCTCATGATTTGTCATTGTTATTCCGGTTACCTTGAGAGGTGTCCCTTCTACACTCTGCACTGCCTGATGATGCCAGGAGGGAACACCCTCCAAATACAAGGTATCAAAGATATCGCTGGCCAAAGACCCCGGGACCAGCTTCACCCCATGCGGGATATAATCGCGATACTCATCAGGGAATGCTTTTTGCCGACGGTGCAGATAGTCATAGCTTTTGCCAGAAACTGCCATATAGGTAGGAATGTCCTGAATGGCAGTGGCTCCGCATACTACACTCATCATCTGCATGCCACGGCATAATCCAAGCACTGGGATATTATTGTCCAGACAATAGCGCATCAGAATGTAATCAGAAACATCTCGTTCCGCATTGTAATCCTTCTCGGCCATAATACCATGCCATGAAACTTCCTTTGCGAAAAGTGTTGGGCTGATATCTTCACCGCCGGTGAAAACAACCGCATTAACATCAGCTACAGCCTCGGATACATTCGATCCTTCATAGCCATTGGATTTCATCAGCTTTGCTGCAGCAGATTTTAGATAATCATTTTTGTCGATTTGTACCGGCAGCAGCTTGGCACCGTCGTAACTCAGGTCAGGGGATTTTACCTGCGGCAAAAGTACGGGCTTGCCGCCTGCCTGTTCAATCGCACACCAAACATTAGTAAAGAATTCTGAGTCGGTATCAGCCCTCCAGGCAATACCAATTCTAGGCTGCTCGGACGCGTTTACTGCTCCTTCACCTAACCATGGCAGAAGGAATGTCAGTAACATTATCGCGGCACGAATCACTTGTCTCATCTTTCTGTCCATTTTTGTCCCTCACTTAAATCATTGAAATAATCTAGCTATGTTTTATATTACCACAATCAGTTACATTAGTGAATATTTTTATGAAGCGATAGCTGTGTCAATTTTTCATCTCATACAATTCCCCCGTATTTACTTCCTATAATTTCTACTTATCGGAAATAATACACCCCTATTATAATAATGAAATATGCGGCGTGCAGCTTTTTGGTTAGAATTCTCGAAGCTGCTCAGCAGGATTTTGGGACTTGACATACCTCGTCTGAGCCGCTATCATACTGTATTACTAGGGCTTAGCATGACCTTTTTGGTAGAAGGTGTACTAAGCAAAAAAGCGCCGCTGACTGAAGGAGTGTGCAAGCACTTCGTCAGTCTACTGGCGCTTTTTGATTTGCGATTATATATTGTCATTATACGAAAGGACAAGTATAATGAAGAAGGTTCCTGTCAGAAAAAATTTGACAGTATAAAACTTATTGCGGGATGAATGTAGATAGCGCAGCGTGAGAAATGAGGCAAGGCAATGAAACTGTTTCAATACCATGGTATGAGCAATGATATCCGTGTGGGTGCAATGACGGAGAACGGCCCGGTGGCGTTCCCCTCTCTGATTAAGATGAAAGACCTGCTGGGGCTGGATGAGTCGGCACTGAAGGAACTCATGGCTAAAGAGGTAATGATTCCGCTGAAGCAGGAGGATATCAAGTTCGCGCCGGTAGTCACCGATCCGGAAAAGATTCTCTGCATAGGGCTCAACTACGACGAGCATATAAATGAGACAAAGCTTGAGACGAAGCCCGGTTTCCCGCCGGTTTTCTCAAAATTTGCCAATGCGCTGACGGGTCATAAGGGAATTGTACATCTGCCGAAAAAAGCGGTACAGTTCGACTATGAAGCGGAGCTGGTCATCGTCGTCGGCAAGGAATGTAAAAATGTGGATAAGGAAAGCGCTGCTGACTATATAGGCGGCTATACTGCCGGTAATGATGTCAGTGCCAGAGATATGCAGTTCGTCTCCAGTCAGTGGACTATGGGCAAGGCCTGTGATGATTTCGCTCCGGTGGGGCCGTACATCGTGACAGCTGATTCCCTCGACCCGGCTGATTTGGCTATTTCCTGCAGTGTGAATGGGAAAAAGATGCAGGATTCAAGAACCTGCAAGATGATTTATTCCTGTGCTGAGATTGTCAGCTATCTTTCTTCGTTCATTACGCTGAAAAAGGGCGACCTTATCTTTACCGGGACTCCATCCGGTGTAGTCCTTGGCAAGGAAGAGTCGGCTCGCGAGTGGCTGAAGGCTGGAGATGTTGTGTCCGTAGAAATCGAAGGCATAGGAACGCTGGAGAATACGCTGGAATAAAACCTTTCCTGTATAATAAAACCGCAGATATCACCGAGAGAATTTCATCTCGATGATATCTGCGGTTTTTTGTGTTTTTATTCCAGCAGGCCGGCGGTAAATCTTTTTATTTCCCTGCCGGCTGTTCGGTATTTCTCCGTATAGTTTATGTTCCGGTGCCTCAGTACCTTCCCTACCAGTCCGATGTCGTGATACTTCTGATAGAGGATTGTACCGCAGCTATCTCGTAGGAGCTTGCAGGAGGCGCCTTTCACCCGGACACCGATGGTGTCCATGTGCCCCTCTACGACTCGGGACAGGCCGATGCGGGTGAGCGGATTGTAGAGATTGGCATGGGCGAAAGAAATGATAAAGGGATTGCCCCGGTAGTCAAGGTCAATGAGATAGTTTTCGTAGCGCTGGAGTATGGTCATGGTCTCCGGGCTGAAAAGCATGACTTCTTCACGGTTTTTCCCTTTCACCTTTACCGAGCCTTCGTCCCAGTTAATATCGGAGCGATTTATCCGCAGTATTTCCGTAGCCCGCAGGCCCTCGACGCCCATCAGATAGATTATCGCTGTGTCCCGCTCCGGCCAGGAGCCGCTGCCGGCAGCAGAGATTAGCTCCTTCAGCTGTTCTATGGTCAGATACTTATAAGGCATCTGCGCTGTGGCGTCAACATGAATTTTTATATCGGCGGTAGGGTCGTCCTTGCGGATTCCCAACGACTTCATTACCCTGTAGAGCAAGCGTATGGACATGAGCTTCAGCTTCACTGAGGAGGCAGCGTAGTTCTTGTCCTCCAGCAGCTCACCCAGATAGAGCCGGACTACATACTCCGTTGCCTTCAGCGGTGAATGCTCTGTGCCGATGCACCAGTCGATGTAGGAATTGATATTGGCCCGATAGGTGTTCTTCGTGTAAGCAGACTTTGTCTTTATCAGATATCGCTCTACATAAGGCCAGGGATTGGTGGCAAAACTGTCAAGGTCGATGTTCATGGAAAGAAAATCTCCTGTAGCTGAGTTGAATTTTGAGCTTGAAAAGTGACAATCCGGCTATAATTCATCGTGGTGTTAGTAATCGTTGCGTTGGTATTCAAAACTTATTAGTTATGAATACCAACACGGTAAATATACATCAAATATCAAAATCCGTCAATACTTCCCTCTCAGACAAAAACTTCGATACCAGCAACAAAATCTTTGACATTTTTGTAAGTTTTTGCTATGTTAATTTCATATACTCGTATAGTTTTTACTATTCTTTCTGTATTATGTATCAGATTGTGAGGTTTGACATGAAGCTCTCATTCTACAGCAACGCAAAGAAGCTGCTCGTTGGTACCCTTTTAGCTGTCGGCTGCTTACAGCCCGTCTCCGTCTGTCTGGCTGAGGCAAAGGCCTTTGAGTACGACACTGTTTTGCGGGGCAGCTATATTCATACCATGAATAATGAGTTTTTCACCCGGCAGGCCAATATGTACAATACCGTCAATCAGTTCAACAACTGGGGCGAGGTAATTGTCCGGGAGGAAAGCGGCGAGGATGGCAGCGTCACAAAAAGCTGGCTCATCGGCAACATCCGGCGCAAGGACAATAATTTTATCTTTGATGTGCGCCGCCATGTCATCCAGAAGCTGGACAACTGGGGCAAGATAAAGTCTACCAAGGTGGAGGATGTCTGCTACAATGTGAACCTCTATCATCGCATGGGCTCCGGCGTCAAGCTGGAGTGGCTCGATACCGGCTCCGGCCCCTGCGCCGACATTGACGGCGAATACACTGTACGGTCAGAGTATCCCCAGATGAGTCAGGAAGCGGCAATATATGTCCTGTCTCGGTTTATGAACAGCCGCACCGAGTACAGGAAAAAGCTGCAGGGTGCCGCTATCCTGCCGGAAGGCAAGGACCTAGCCGAGGTACATATCATCAAGCTGATAGAGCAGCATTCTGACCATGCGGTCACCAGAGGCACCTATCAGGTAGATGCTTCCGGCACGATTCTGGAATACGATGTGGTTCAGGACAAGTGGTTCGAATTGACCCGCTAAGGACTCGCGGCCAATCGGAGGATGAAGATGAAAAAGAAGATTTTAATCGGCGCGCTGCTCTGTGCTGCCGGCCTTTCCTCGATATTCGGCATCAATACCGGCTTTGCCTTTGACCTTTTCGGCTCCTCTACAGTTGACGCGCCCCTTCGCAGCGTATCATTTACCCGCGGCGGAGACATGCCGGGTAGCTTCCACGCTATGTCAGTCAAGGCGATAGATGATAAGACAGCTCAGGTCTACTACGCCGATGCCCAGTGGCACTTTGAGGCCAAGGAGGAAAAAGAGTATATAGTGCCGGCATCCGTCCTTGAAGACATAAAAACCATCTTCAACAACAATAAGCTCGCCCGCTGTGAAAAGGCACCCCGCTCCAAAATGTTTGCGCTGGATGCAGCCACCAGCAGCTACTCCTTCGATTTCGAGGGAAAGCAAATTCACTTCAGTTCCACGCAGGAGCTGTCAAGGGACAGCTATATGGCTCTGCGGGAAATCAGCAAGTGCGTCACGGCTGCCTGCGAAAAGGGCGAACGCCTGCCGGGACTGGTACTGGAACGGGATGCCGAAGGCTATCTGCCCCGCCACAGTGTTATTGATAAGGGAGCAATAACGATAAGGGTTGTTGGCTATCGCAATAACGCTTTGTCTATATCCATCGGCAACGGACTCGAAACGGAGCAGACTATCCCTCTTCAGCTGAAGCTCGTCCCGACTGAACGCCCAGACACCGTACTGGCGGAGAAATCGGACAAGACCATGACGCTGTCACCACGCTACAATGAAGACTACCTCTGGAAGCTGGACAGCCGCCTGCCGGCCGGCAAATATGCTCTCACTCTGGGGGACTATATCACAGAATTTGAGATTAAATAAACTGAGCCGCAACATAATTGATTGGAGGGTGGCATTATGAAAAAGAAACTTATCGCCAGTCTGGCCATTAGCCTTACCGTCATGGCCAGCACCTGCTTCGCCCATGTTTTCGACCGGGTGGAGCAGTATAAAGGCAATGAGCTGAAAATCCCCCAGGTCGCAGGAATAGAGGCAAAGGCCGCAAAACAGATCAACACCTACATCGTCAAGAATATCGCCTCTGACGCGAAGAAGTTCATCGATAAGCACGGAGCTGAGGGCGGTACCGCCTGGCTCTATACCACCGTCCTGAGAGATGATGACAAATACCTGTCGCTGCGTATTGCCAGCGCCAGCTATTTCAAGGGAGCGGCACATCCCAATGCCTATGTTTTCGGTCTTGTCTTTGACAAGGAAACCGGCAAACGACTGACTCTGAATCACTTTGTAAATGTTCCCTCTGCCTCTATGCTGGAAGAGTATGTCCGCAATAATGTTTTTAAGCTCTACGCCTCCGGTGATACGCCGCTGGAGCTGGAAGCCAGCTCACACATCACCAACGTGAGCGAGCAGTATACCCTTGATACCAACGACAACCTCGACCTCTACTATCAGCAGTACGAGCTTGGCCCCTATTCCATCGGCTCCCCATACATCCGACTTGATAAGGAATATGTAGACCATAACGGAAGTGTACTGCCGAAGGGGTGAAAATGGCTGTAACGCTTCCAACCAGATGGCATTCACCTAAATAAACCTCTATTTGAACCCAAAAGGGCACGCCAATACCAGCGTGCTCTTTTTTGTGTAGAACATACAAACAATGATACGGTTGTCTCCATATAATCATTTCAATAACATCGCCGGATAAGCTGCATAGGACTTATTCCATTCCTCAATGGAAAGAACACTCACCTCATCTATTAGTCTATGTGGAAAGGCTCCTGTTTTTTGCAACCTAAAGGGCAATATATTTACCAGCTTTTCACGCACATAATTACGTAGAACGATATCGCCATTCTTGCATTCAAGCAAATAAACATACTTTTTTGTTATATTCTTATCAAAATTCATCCCATAAAGATAATGCAAGCTGTCATAATATTTCTTGGCAACACCATTAATCTTATCTATATTTATTGGATTAAACGCCTCTGGCTTATCTACCCCTTTAAAATTCGAGTTTTTATCGAAAAATGCAATAACAAATTAGACAAAATTTTGAATTATTCACTTGGATATATTTTAATGCATATACCTTGTGTCCTTCCTCTTTCATTGAAGAGATTGCTTCTGGAGGCTCTATTTTGCTGGTTCCATAGATACACTTGTTATTACGGATGTGGTTTTTCTTATGCTGTCTGCTGAGAGCTTCCAGAAGATTAAACGGAGTCAGTTTGATATTACCAGACCATACTGCGTTGTATATAGTCTTGATACATACCATGTACTCATGAGGATACTTGTTGTGCAGCTTTGCGTTGCCAACACAGGAGTCTATAGACCCTTTCTTATTGAGAACCTCACCGACAACCCAGTCCACAAAGGGATTGCCATGTAATGCTTTCGCTTTTCTATGACAGAGGCATCAGTTCACCTCATAGTTTGCCTGTCCGCGTTTTGCACTGTATTCAGGAAATCTCCCTCTTGAGCCCTTCCTTTTGCCGGTTCCTCGTTTGAGTTCATACATAATAGTGGATGGAGAACAATCAAGAGCCTCAGCGATAGCTCTAAGTGTATATTTGAGGTTTCTGTACACCTGTATGCTTACTCTGTCTTCAAATTTTAGGTGCTGACCTCTTTCGCGGCTGGGGGTAATAGTGGTAGAATAGTTACGACTCATGGTGCATCTCCTTTGATAGCTTTGGTGTGGTAACTTAATTCTACCAAAAGATTCGTCGTGAGTCTTTTATTTGTTCAATTTCATTTTACAATCTACCTTTCATTTCTGATTGAACAGCTCCCTGTCAAGTAGACCACTAAAATAACTAAAAACTTTCTAGGGTGTCTCCCAAAAGGAGACGCCCTTTTCTATGCAACAAACTTAGCTTTGAATTTTGCAATTCTAGGATTGAAAGGAATAGGGTATTGTTT
>JAZLHS010000094.1:0-5260 GCA_045616885.1 Selenomonadaceae bacterium
TATACGGCGGCTACGCAGAATCTGGTGATGCTCACTATAATACTGTAATTATTGCCGAGGGAGCAATTATCGGCGATGTCTATGGCGGCTATGTGGAAAGCGGGAATGCCGCCCGTAATACTGTAACGCTTGGTAATGAGAAGGGCGAAGGCTCTGCTCGGATTACCGGCAATTTGACGCTGAACGGAGGAGGACGCGACTCGTCAGTTACGCATTATGGTACCCTCAATGTATATAATACCGGCAATAGTATCGGTGGAGAAGGAGATCGAGGAAATCTTAACGCTAGCGGTGCTGCCGTTGCCGTCAACTTCTTTGTCAAAGCCGCCGATGTGAATAACACAATGCTGACGGTCGGTGCAGCTAAGATAAGCGATGCCAAAATCTATGCTAATGTGGCAGATGCTTGTCCTGACGGCACCGTAACCCTGCTGAATGCAGTCAGCATAGCTGAACCGCAGGGATACTACATTAACGATAAGTCCGTTAGTCTTGACAGCACAGTTGCCGATACGGTTGATAAAACAAGCTATTTAGCTTTACGCCACCTCTCTTTATCATCAGTTACAGACCCGAGAGCATCTAGCAGAACTTTGTTGCAGCTGAATAATGCTAACTGGGGTGCCGTCGGCAAGTACAATGGCACCGGCAAGGCGGAGGCGGTCATCACCGCTGCTGACACCGGTGATACAGGATTGACAAATGCCGCCGGTGCCTACAGTGATACCGGCGCCGCTACCGGCGGTACGGTTACCATCAATGGCGGTACGATTGAGAATGTCTATGGCGGCTACAGCAAAACCGGCGCCGCTACAGACAACGCCGTCAATATCAACGGCGGCAGCTTTGCGAATATCTATGGCGGGTACAGTGAAGCCGGGGGTGAGGTCAGCGGCAATGTCATCAATGTCACCGGCAGTATGACTGTAGAAAATGCCTTGACAATCAGCGGTACCGGCTCAGTTCTGAACGCTGACATGGGGAACATAAATGGCGCAGGCACTCTGACCGTTGGTGCCGGTGCTCAATTTAACATGAGAGGGCAGCTGAATAAGGATATCGCCGGTGCAGGTACCGTCCTGCTGCGGAATGACCTGACCGGTGCCTCCGCCGGACACAGTATCGAAGGCGCACTGGCTCTCAACGGTCATTCCGTCAATCTGCAGGAGGCAAAGGATACCACTGCCCTTTACAGCAATATTACTGTCGGCAAGCTCACCGGCACCGGCAGTATGGCTCTTGATGTTGACTTCAAGACGAATGACATAGATACCCTCACTATTACCGGTACGGGAAGCGATGCAGTATTAAATCTGTCCTCTATTATCGTAAGAGGGAATGATGATACTCTGGCCGATGATGCCAGCAAGGAAATATCTTATCTGAAGACTAGCGGTGACGGAAGTCTAGGCAGTATTTCCACCAGCTTTACCGGCTTCACAGACCCATCGGCAGAGGAGCTGCAGCAGCTCACAGAATCCTGTACCACTCAGGGAGCTTATCTCTTTGAAAAGGGCAGCAGCGAAGGCAGCTTGAAGGTAACCAAACTGGCCAATGTCGTCTCCGTGAAAGATTTCGTTACCGGTACCAATAACGGTGTGAATGTAAAGACCTATACGGTAGATGCGGATACAGTCCTTGACAGTGCTGTAACCCTTAGCACTTTTGATACCAATCTTCCGCTGCGCGGCAAGGATGTCACGCTGGCTATCAACGCAGGGAAGACTCTTTCCGGTATTGAGGGGACGGATGAATACCATCGAGACGGCATAACGGTAGCTAACGGCTATACTCTGAATGTGGTGGGAGCTGACGGTGCCACCATGACCAAATTTTATCAGGGTCTGAATGTGGCGCAGGGCGGTACGCTGAAGGTCAGCAATCTGACCATGCAGGGCAATACCTACATGGACATTGTGAATAACGGCTCCCTATATCTCTCCGGCAGCAACAGCTTCAGCAAAGGCATCAGCGGTGCCGGTACAGTCAATATCACCGGCGGCACTCAGAGCGTTGACAAGCTGACGCAGGGGGAGCATAGCACAATCAATATGTCCGGCGGTACCCTGCAGGGTGTCAGCGGTGGGAATACTGCGGTCACTGCGGGCACCTTTAATATCACAGCCGGCGATATTGACAAGGCTGTCCTTGCGGTGGACACCCTGAATACTGCGGCGAATGTCACTCTGAACGATGATAAAGTAGGTACAGTCAATGCCGGCAGCAGCGCCGCTTCACTTACCGTCAGCGGCACTGCTGTGGTAGGTAAGGTGACCGGTACTAATGCGGCTTTGGATTTGCAGGGGGGAAGTATCACCGGCGGTGCGGAGGTAAAGACTCTTGCCATGAGCGGCGGTACTCTGACCGGAGCGGTAAAGGCCGACTCGATGAGCTACAGCGGCGGCATAATCGACGGTGCAGCTATAACAGCAGGTGAGCTTACTACAAGCACAAGCATGACACTGGATAGTGACGACAAAATTACCAATCTGACGGCTACGGTAGCAGGTACGACTGTCACTATAGATGGAGCAGCTCTCAGCGGTACGGTCGCTGTGGCCGGTACGCTGGACTACCAGTCCGGTGACCTTAGCAAGGCGGTCATTGAGGCAGGTACGCTATCAGCAAGTCAGGATTTGACGCTGGACAATGACAAGGTGACTAATCTGACGGTAACGGGAGAAACGACTCTGACTGTCAGCGGCACGGCTGAAGTCGGGACTGTTACTGCCGCTGACTCTGCACTGGAAGTAACCGGTGGTACGGTCGGCAATGCTGAGGTAAAAACGGTAAATGTCAGCAATGGCTCCGTAACCGGTACAGTAACCGCCGAAGATGTCAGCATCACCGGCGGTAATATTGCCACCGGTGCCAGCGTGACAGCCATAAATGGAATAAATGTCACCGGCGGCTCGGTCAGCGGTGCGTTGAAGGCTGATACCCTTACCCTTAACGGCGGTACCATTGAATCAACTGCTGTGGTAGATGCTGACAATGTGAAGCTGGAAGGTGCGGCGACCATTAACGCAGATATTGCAGCGTTGAAGACTGCACCACTGACTAGCAATTATGACTTGACACTGGGCGGCGGTACCTATGAGTCGGTTACAGTTAATAATGGTAAGACTTTGACCTTAAGCGGTGCCGCGATAACTACGGCCACAGCTGATAATGTCGTTGCCACCGGCGGTACCATCGGTACTATCAATGCCGATGCCACTACCATCAACGGAGCAGAGATTACCGGAACAGTAAATGCACATACTGTCAACCTGATTAATCTGCTGGGTACGCCAGCCATTCACCTCACCGCCAGTACGGTGGATACCTATAATAGCAAACAGACCATTTCTTCGCTGACCAGTGAGACTGGCACGGGTGTGCTGAACTTCTACATTCCGTCCGGACTGGCGGGCAACGAAAAGTCGGATGCCATGCTGATTATCAACGGCGGAGCGGCAACCAATCTGAACGGCTGGTCAGTGAACGCCGGAGTACAGACCGGTGCCGTCTACAACGAAGACGACAAGGTGGTACTGCTCTATAATAGTAATGGTATTACCACTGAAGGAACAGTCTACGGTGAGCTGACCAGCGGCGTGTCCACTATTTACGGCGCGACAATGACCGCCGATGAAGATTCCATTACAGCGACTATTACCAGCAAACGCATCAATGAGCAGACTAAGTCCTTCGTAGAGACTCAGGCTGCCAATATTGCTATGCTCAACGGAGCAGCTGACCTCATGGCTGAGCAGGGCTTTGAGAATGCGGCCTATGCCGCCAGTCTGGAGGCCACCGGTGAGCAGGCGGGGGAAGCTCTGAGAGACAGCTCGGCTTTGGCTGCGGCAGCTTCTCGCAGTATGGCACCGTTTATTGCCGTAGGCGGCAGAAATATGCGGTCGCACTCCGGCTCCTATGTGGACAGCCGCAGTAAGAATTTCGCTGTAGGTATGGCCAAGCGCGTGGACAACCGGCACGGCAGTCTCCTCTTTGGCTCCATGGTTGAATACGGCACCGGAAACTACGATTCCCATCTGGATGACGGCACTCGCGGTGACGGCAGCACTAAGAGCTGGGGTGTAGGTGTCTTCGCCAGACAGGAAAACAAGAACGGTACCTACTATGAAGGAAGCCTCCGGGCAGGTACCGTTAAAGCGGACTATCAGTCCGGTACTATGGGCTCCTATGATACTGAGGCACCATATATCTCTTTCCATGCCGGTATTGGCAAGCAGACAAAAATCGGCAAGAAGGATGTACTGGACTGCTATGCAAAATATTTCTTTACCCATCAGAACTCTGATGATGTGACGATACACACCGCTATGGGTGACGAGAACTATAACTTCGGCAGCGTAAACTCCAGCCGTGTGCGTCTCGGTGCCCGCTGGACTCGTCAGGTAAGCCGGGTAAGCAAGCTGTATCTCGGTGCTGCCTGGCAGTATGAGTTTGACGGCAAGGCTGTGGCTACCTATCAGGACATGACTACCCCCAGCCCCAGTGTAAAGGGCAGCAGCGGCATCTTCGAGCTGGGCTGGAAGATAAAGCCGGGCAAGGGCAACTTCGAGACCGGCCTCGGCTTCACCGGCTCGGTAGGCAAGCAGGAAGGCATCGGCTTTAATGCTTCCTTCCAGTGGATGTTCTAAGACCTCATCCGACCTCGCTGCGCTCGGCCACCTTCCCCAGAGGGGAAGGTCAAGCACCGCTCGCACCAAAGACCTTCTCCTTTGGAGAAGGTGGCAGCCGAAGGCTGACGGATGAGGTTGTGTCCGCCCTTTATAATGGCGGGGGGTGGTCGCCGTTGCTTTTACAGTCCGCCCTTTATAAGGGCGGGGGACCGCCGTGAGGCGGTGGTGGGTAAAAAAATAGGATTAGTGTGTCACCGGGGACGGTTCTTAGTGACATGTTTTTACAAACAAAAACACTCTGCTTGAAAAACATTAAGCAGAGTGCTATACTTTAGACAAAGAGGTCACCGGTAGACGGTGCTCCTACAATTTAGTCAAACAAAGATGACTGCACAAGTTGGAAGCTGGGGCGGTCATTTTTGTTTTATAGATGCTATTGCAATACCGAGACATATACTCGTCATTATTAAAGACATAATACTGATGAATAAATCTGCAGTTAGCATATAGTATCACCTCCTATCTTTCGATGTGTTTCAATCGATTGATACGAGGAGCACCGCCTACCATTTACTGGTGACCAAGGCATATTATAACAACGCTTGTTCTCTAATGCAATATGCTATATA
>JAZLHS010000095.1:0-2773 GCA_045616885.1 Selenomonadaceae bacterium
GCGGTAAGACTACTCTGCTGAACACTATGGCCGGTATCCTGCCGTCAACGGTCACAGTCAGCGGACAGCTGCTCTGGCAGGGCGAGACTCTGACAAGAGAGATTCACCGTCAGCTGCAGGGCAGGGCGATGGCTTTTATGCCCCAGGACCCTCGGGGCAGTCTCTTTCCACTGGCTACCATCCGACAGCAGTTTGCCAATATGGGCGTCTGTCAGGGAATGCGTAAGGGTGAGCTGGAGGAAGCGGCTGCCGCCGCACTGGCGAAGCTGAACCTGCCTGAGCCAAAGGCGGTACTGGATAAGTATCCCTTTGAGCTGTCCGGTGGACAGAATCAGCGGGTGTGTCTGGCCATGTGCCTGCTGCAGCAGGCAAGACTGCTGCTGGCGGATGAGCCTACCAGCGGCCTTGATGTGGTGGCACAGGATATGGTGCTGGAGGAATTCCTGCGGTTCAAGGAGGCATCGGAGGCTGCCGCCGGAGCCGCTATCGTCATCGTATCTCATGAGCTGGGTTTCCTGCAGCAGATATGTGACTATCTGTATATCATGGATAAGGGTGTCGTGGTAGAGGCCGGCTCGCCGGAAGCGGTGTTGAGCAACCCGCAGCATGAATACACCCGCTATCTGCTGGATAAGGCGAGACGATTCAGTCTGTAGACAGAAGAATCTGCTGCACAAAAAGGGACTGGGAAAATGAGGGCTCATTTTTCCCAGTCCCTTCCTCTATGTAGATCCTTGTGAATAATGTCTGACATAGACCGCATACGGCTCACGTGTCCTCCCTGCTTGCAGGGAGGGGGACCATGCGTAGCATGGTGGAGGGTTTGCAGATTTGACTAACCCACCACCGTCTAGCGACGGTCCCCCGCCCTTAAAAAGGGCGGACACAACTCCGAACTCAGTAATTGCCCATGCACACCCAAAGAGGAAAGGGTCTGTGAAAAAACGAGCAATCATTTTTTCGCAGACCCTTTTTCGCAGATACCCTTCTCTTCCTTCAGTACATTCAGTGTCAGCTGCACTGCATCAGCCACATATTCCGAAATCTTTTTTTCCGGCAGACCGGCCAGCAGAGCACGCCATTTGCTGGTAGCCACCAGTATAAGTTTGGCGTTGCCGGAGGTGATAGCCGCTGCCACAGCGGGACTTATCTCTCCGTGGATGGCGTTGGCCATGACGATGCCCACCGGACCAAGGATGATATCGGCCTTGGCCGCGTTGAACATTATGGCATTATCTCCGGTAGCCCCGAAGGAGGCACCGCCCTTTATCATATTGGCGGTGGCACCGTAGTTTGTGCCGGCGGCCCCGATGGTGACATCGGCATTATCCGGCAGAGCGGCCTTCAGCTTTTCGATAAGGCTGCGACCGATACCGCCGCTTTGACCGTCTATTACAAGAATGAACATGTTTGTCCTCCGATTGCAATGCAATTTTAGTATGCTTTACTAGACTTTTTTATTTTACCCTATATTGCCGGCTGTGCCTATAGAAAATTTTCGCACAGGAATTATGGCGGCAATAAAGGAAATGCAAAGGCGGTGTCGAAAAAGATAAGAACAAGATTAAGCGAGTAGGAGGATTTGAGCAATGTCTCATCTCTCGGTGCAGGAAGTAAATGAATTCTTTGGTATCTGGCTGCCCCTTTTGGGCTATGTGAATAAAAGAAAACAGCTTTTTCCGGAGCTGGATGCGATGGCTGTCAGGACGAAGATGGTTCCGCAGATAGCCAGCGAAATAGCGGAGCGCCTTTGGGATGACGTGTCTCTGATTGATGACTATATTGCAGACAATACGGGACTCACGGAAGAAGAGCGAAATATCCTGCAGGGCTGGAAGCGGGCCCGGACGGATAACTTCATCTTTGAGCGGCAGCTGCCAGACGGAGCCGTGTTCATCAATCAGGATAAAGAGGTCTATCTGGTAAAAGGCACGAGCATATCCTTTGAAACGATGTTTGCCGGCCGGACACTTCCGCTGGCGCTGACGGCAACGCTTCTTCCTTTCAAAGGCGTTATAATCACGGACGGGCTAGTGGGCCTGATGAATCTGACCTACGGAGACGACCTGAAGAAAGAGTTCAGGGATATATATAACGATGCCCGGAAGAAGGAAAAAATAATAACGAGCTTGTAATTCGGGCAGCGTTCCGTACATTTTTCAGCAGGGAGAGACAGGCGTGAAGATATCATTTAATTCGGATGAGAGAGTCGTAGAAATCGTCCAAAGAGGACTAAAGAAAAAAGGCGGATATTGTCCCTGCCGACTGGAGAAGACCGAGGACACGAAATGTATGTGCAAGGAGTTTCGTGACCAAATCGCGGATCCGGATTTTGAGGGCTTCTGCCACTGTCTGCTGTACTACAAAGAAAAATAAGGAAAATGCGAAATCACCGATATACAGGATTTTGGCTGCCTGCATACCGGTGATTTTTATTTTATATCATTTCAAGGAATGTCCTGTGAACGGTCAGGTCATCATCCAGCTCCGGGTGGAAGGCCAGAGCAATCTGCTTTTTATATCTGACGCCGACGATATTGCCATCCACAACGGAGAGAATCTCTACCTCCGGGGCGGCAGATTCCACAAACGGTGCACGGATGAAGGACATGGGGACAATGCCCTTATCCTCGAAGGCGGCTGCTGTGTGGAAGCTGCCCATCTGTCGTCCATAGGCGTTTCGCCGGACGGTCATAGGGATTGACCGGAAGTATCGCTTCTCGTCATTGGAGAGATTTTCCGCTAAGAGAATCATCCCGGCACAGGTGGCCAG
>JAZLHS010000096.1:0-11989 GCA_045616885.1 Selenomonadaceae bacterium
TTAATGGTGACCTTGCCGCCAGAAACGCCAGTCGTGCCGTAGCTGCCGGCAACTTTAGCAAATTCGGGGTCATCTGCTGTAAGGACAAGCTCACCATGTCCATTTCCGTTGTAATTACCTACAGCACCCCAGATCGTATTGACCAGCGGTAATCCAATGGCGTCCGAGAGGTCTATAGAGAGGTTGTGCAGGGCCAGATATTTTGCTTTATCAACAGTATAGGTCAGGCTGCTTCCGGAATTTCCGTTAATGGAGTATGTGGCACTTTCAAATCCCACCATCCCCCGCATTATGTCCTGGCTTGCCAGCAAATATACTGTGTCGTAAGGACATGTCATCAGATCCACATTGACATTGACAGTGGCACCACTTATATCGGCATCATCTACCAGCAACATGGTTTGACTAAAATCAGCGGCGTTGACAAAGAAGTTGATGGTGGCGCCCTGAGCGTTGAGAGTGCCGATGTCACGATGTCCATTTACATCGAGAGTTTCGTCGGCCGAGACGGTTAAATCAGCTTTACCGCCTCCGTTTTCCTCAGCCTCAGCGTGTCCCCCCCCCCGCAAACAGCAGTCCGCAGGCGATGGCCGCACAGATTTGGTTTTTCTTCAGCTTGCTCATAACGCTCATGGTCTTGCCTCCAAAATCTATATCCCTCTGACTTTATTCCCACATAATAGAAACATTGTCTAAACTTCTCATTAGAATTTTATCAGTGGGCTTCAATGAAGTCAAACAATTTGTACGCGAAAAGCCGTGATAACACAGCTTTTCTTCTTCATCCGAATTTGTTACAATGGGGACATCTTTGACAAAGAAGATGAAGCAAGTGTATTTGATAAAAACTTTTCTCTTTTCCGCGATGGGCGGTTTCCTGCTGAGCCTCATCCATGCTCCGCTGCCCTGGCTGCTGGGGCCGCTGACGGTGACGGCGCTGACCGGGTACTATCAGAAGAAGCGGGTGGTGTGGCCCCTCCAGATACGCGAGGTGTCGCAGCTCCTTCTTGGCTATGCCATGGGACGAGCCTTCACGACCGAGACGGCGACTCTCATCCTGCAGGCGCTGCCGCTGATGCTGCTGGCGGCCATCCTGACGGTCTGTGCGGGACTGGTCAGCGCGTGGCTGCTGATGAAACGGTCGGATATCAATATGACAAGCTGCCTGCTGGGCTGTGTACCCGGCGGTCTATCGCAGATGGTCATGCTGGCGGACGAGATGCCGGATGCTGACCTGACGGCGGTGACTATCCTGCAGACGGCGCGTATGCTGTCCACGGTGGCCGTCATTCCCTTCCTGACTATTCATGTACTGGCCGATGCCAATGCTCAGGCCGCGGCGGCTGCCGCCCTCCCCCCGCCGGCGGAATGGTCTGACGTGGCCATCTATGCCGCACTGGCTGTTGTGGGCATGGCTATCTCAAAGCTAATTCATCTGCCGGTCGCTTCCCTGATAGGGCCGATTCTGGCTACCGGCACATATCTTATCGCTACCGGTGAGACGGCTCCGCTGGTGCCGAAGCTGTGGCTATGCATTGCTCAGATAGGCGTCGGCACCTACATCGGTGCGGGCATAGATGTAGCGAAGCTGCGGGGCTATAATGGCTACTGGGGCAGTATCTTTGAGGGTATCATCATCGTGCTGGCGGCTTCGATGGTGATGGCCATCGGCTTGCAAAAACTGACAGGCATCGAGCTTACGACCGCGTTCCTCGGCTGCGCTCCCGGCGGCATTGCGGAGATGGGCGTCACAGCACTGGCTGTCGGTGCCGATAGTGCCATGATGACAGCCTATCAGATGGCAAGACTGCTCTTCATCATGCTGGTCTATCCGTCCATCGTAAAGACGATAGTGGCGTGGAACAGGAAATAATACAGCAGGCTCCCCGGTCGGATTGTATATCCGATACAGGGAGCCTGTTTATTATCGTTTATTTCGTTTTTTAATCGGTGCGCCGATTTTTGTCGCTTTGGCTGCGGCGGGCTTATTCTTTTTATTCCGGCTGTCACGGCCGCTGTGAGCGGCAGCCTTTGCCTTGGCTCTGGTAAGGGGCTTATGCTTTTTCTCCGGCTTTGCCCACTTGTCACGTCGATTTTCCGGCTCCGGCTTTTTCTCGGCAGGAGCTTCTTTCTTCGGCTTGTCCGTTTTCTTCTTTATAGATTCCCGACGGATGTGAGCCTTGATTCCTGCCTCGATACGACGGAGCTGCTCCTGCTGCTTGTCATTGACGAAGGTGATGGCTTCGCCCTCACGACCGGCACGACCGGTACGACCGATACGGTGGATGTAGTCGGTGACGGTGCGGGGAATATCGTAGTTCACCACATGGGTAACGCCCTCGATGTCGAGACCGCGGGCAGCGATATCGGTGGTGACGATAATCTGGAGCTTGGCATCCCGGAACCTCTTCATGACCAGCGCGCGCTGGGTCTGAGTCAGCTCTCCGTGGAATTCGTCAACGAGGTAGCCGCGACCGGCCAGCTCCATAGTGAGCTTGATGACTCGCTCACGGGTGGAGCAGAATACCATCATGAGGTAGGGATGGCTTTCGTTGATATAGGCACAGAGCTTGTCCAGCTTCGTTTCTTCGGTGGAGCGATAGACAACCTGATGAATGTTGTCGAGGGTGACATGGTCTGCCTCGATGGTAATCTCGGCGGGCTTGTCCATAAAGCGGCGGGTAATGACCCGGAGGCCGTCGGGGATAGTAGCTGAGAACAGCAGGAGCTGATGGTCTCCGGCCAGCTCGTTCAGCAGCTTCTCTACGTCCTCGATGAAGCCGCGCTTCAGCATTTCATCGGCTTCGTCCAGTACAACCTTATTAGCAGTTGAGAGGTTCAGCCGTCCATGACGCCAGTGGTCAAGGAGGCGTCCCGGGGTACCGATGATTATCTGCGGATGCTGACCCAGCTTTGCTTTCTGCCGCTCGATGTCCTGTCCGCCGTAGAGGGCAAGGGAGCGTATACCGTAGGCCTCGCCAAGCTGACGGGCTACCTTGGCAATCTGTATGGTCAGCTCCCGCGTCGGAGTGACGATGAGGGTCTGGATGACATCAACCTCTGACTTCATACGCTCCATGAGGGGCAGCAGGAAGGCGATGGTCTTACCGGTGCCGGTGGGAGCCTGCACGATGACATCACGGCCGCCTCTTACAACCGGAAGAGCCGCTTCCTGTACCGGCGTGGCCTCAATGATGCCGGACTTTTTCAGGATAGTCAGTGCTGCCTCATTCACGCCAAGCTCTGCGAAATTTTTACTCACCAGGCAAGCACCTCCGCTCCTGTCTCAGTAATCAGGATAGTCTTTTCCCACTGAGCGGACAGCGTGCCGTCGTGGGTAGTGATAGTCCAGCCGTCGTTCTTGTCCTCGTCGACCTCGGGGCGACCGGCAGAAATCATCGGCTCTACGGTGAATACCATACCCGGTACCATGAGCATACCGGTATTGGGCTCGCCGATGTGGGCTACATATGGCTCCATGTGGAAGTGCTTGCCGACGCCGTGTCCGCCGAGGGCGGTGACGACGCTGTAGCCGTTGGCCATCGCATGATTGCCGCAGGCAGCGTTCACATCGCCGAGGAAGTGCCAGGGCTTCGCCGCCGCGATGCCGAGATCCATACACTCCTTTGTGACCCGCACCAGCTTCTCGGCCTCGGGGCTGACATTGCCGACCATGAACATACGGGAAGCGTCGGCGTAGTAGCCGTTGTATATGGTGGTGATGTCGATATTCAGGATGTCGCCGTCCTTCAGGATGGTGTTCTTCGAGGGTATACCGTGGCAGACCACATTGTTCAGGGAGATGCAGACGCTCTTGGGGTAGCCGTGATAGTCAAGGCAGGCCGGAATGCCGCCGTGGGAGACGATGTAGTCATGGCAGGCATTGTCCAGAGTCTCGGTGTCCACGCCTATCTTTACCAGCTCGCTTACCATATCAAGGCAGCCGTTGTTGATGACGGCACTGGCTTTTATGCCCTCAATATCCTTCTCGTTGTTGATGATGTGGCGGGGAGGCTTCGTCTGACCCAGCAGCCAGCTGTACTTTATCCCCTTTATCTTCTCGTCAAATTTCAGATGGCAGCTCTTGTACTTCTTCTTGCTACCGCACCAGCAGGTATCGTTTCTATCCAAGATTAATCTCCTTCCAAGACATGATATCTATATCATTTTGTAAATATCTTAACAATTTATATTACCACAAAAGCCCCTGCTCTGCATAGAGCAAACACTTCGCCTTGACACTTTTCTTCATCTGCATTATATTGTAGAATGCTTATGCAAAATTCGTATGTCAACTAATGTTTTCTACTCACAAAGGTCGTGACTGAAATGAAAAAAGTCCGTCGACTCATCCTCGGGCTTATTATTTTTTGCCTGCTGGCTTCCGCCGGCTGGCTCTACTATCTATTCGAGGTGCAGGTGACGCCCTCCGATGATGTACTGGTACTGAACTATCACCAGATAAACACCAGAGATGCCAACTCCCTCACTGTCCGCCCCGGCAATTTCGCCGATGAGCTGGACTATCTCACCGAGCACGGCTATCATGTCATATCCCTTGACCAGTTCATCAGCCATCAGAATGAGGGGACGCCTCTGCCGGACAAACCGGTGCTGATAACCTTCGACGATGGGTACAAGGACAACTACACCGATGCGTTCCCGCTGCTGAAGGAGCGGAATATGCCCGCGCTCATATTCATCATCACGGACTATATCGGCACGCAGGAGAACTACATGACCTGGCCGCAAGTGCATGAGATGGAGAAGAATGGCATCGCTTTCGGCAGCCACACCCTGAGTCATGCGATGCTGAGTCAGGATAACCCAAAGGATGCAAAGTTTCAGCTGGAGACGAGTCAGGCTGTGTTCCGCTGGCAGTTCGGGAAGGACGCGCGAGCCATTGCCTATCCCTGCGGCTACTATGATGACACGGTAAAGAAGCTGGTAAAGGATGCCAAGTACGAGGCGGCCTTCACCGTAGACTATGGGCCGGTACGACCGGGGGATGATATGCTCGCCCTGCAGCGTGTCCCCATCTTCGGGTGTCTGGAGAATGAAGTCGAGCATTTCCGGCTGCGCATTGAGAAGGTGCCGGCACTGTGTTTCCTCTATGCGGTGAGAACGAAGCTGCGGGATATGGGAATGGACAGTCTCGCTGACCATGTGCCTATTCCGTGAGTCGAAAAAACAAATTCACCAACGTTTTACATTAAGATAAAAAAAGTGTGTCAACGGGAACCGTCCCGCTGACACACTTTTTATTTTACTTATTTTTCTTTGAGCGATGGAATTCAAAGAGGTTCAGGAACTGCTTTGCCTTGTCCGTCTTCGGTGCGGTGAAGAAGACCTCCGGATCCTCGTCCTCGATGATGTGCCCCTCGTCAATGAGCAGTATGCGGTCGGCCACCGCCCGGGCGAACTGCATCTCGTGGGTGACGATGAGCATGGTCTTGCCCTGCTCTGCGAGGTCCAGCATGACATCCTGTACCTCGCGCACCATTTCCGGGTCGAGGGCAGCGGTTACTTCATCAAAGAGCATGACCTCGGGGTGCATGGCCAGCGCCCGCACGATAGCTACGCGCTGCTTCTGACCGCCGGACAGCTCGGCCGGATAGCTGTCTGCTCTGTCCTTCAGTCCGACACGCTCCAGCAGCGCCATAGCTTCTGCTTTCACTTCGTCCTTGTCCCTGCCCTGCACCCTGGTAGGAGCCAGCAGGATATTTCCCAGCACCGTGAGATGCGGGAAGAGGTCATAGCTCTGGAATACCATGCCGATTTTCTGACGGATAGCGGTGAGGTTCTTGCTGTCGTGAGTGATGGACTCCTCACCCAGTCGGACGGTACCGCCCTGAATAGGCTCCAGAGCGTTGAGGCAGCGGAGGAAGGTACTCTTGCCGCAGCCGGAGCTGCCCAGTATCACTACTACCTCGCCTTTGTTTACCGTGAGGTTTATATCATTAAGAATTGTTTTATCGCCATATTGTTTCAGGAGATGTTCTACAAAGAGCAACGGTTCTGCCATCGTTAAACCTTCCATTTCTTCTCAAGGTACTTGGCCAGCATGCTGATGGGCCAGCAGGCAAGGAAGTACAGGATGAATATTACAAGATACAGGCCAAAGGCGGCATTGGGACTCTTGGCGCGATTTGCCTCGATTATCTGCTGCGCCACCTTCAGCACCTCGACTACGCCGATCATCAGCACTAGGCTGGTGGTCTTTATCATGCGGGTGATAAGGTTTATAGAGATGGGCAGCAGTCGCCGGACAGTCTGGGGGAGAATGACATGGATGAAGGTCTGCGTCTTCGTCAGACCCAGCGCAGCAGCGCTTTCGTACTGATGCTTCGGTATGGAGGCCAGCGCACCGCGGACAAGGTCGGCCATCTCCGCTGTTCCCCATAAGGCAAAGACGATAATGGAGGCCAGCTCGCCGCTCACGTGGAGCTTCAGTATCTTCGTAGAGCCGAAGAATACGATGAAGAGCAGTACCAGCTGGGGCATTATCCGGATGAATTCCAGATAGACCCGGAGCAGGAAACGCATGACCTTGTTCTCCCAAGTCATGAGCGTACCCAGCAGTATGCCGGAAGGAATACTGATAGCTACGGCGATGAGGCTTATCTTCAGGGCTACTCCGAGGCCGCCCATCAGACGGGCGAGATTCTTTCCCTTGAAGAGTACATCAAGGCCGATGGAAGCGAGATTGAAATCAGCCATGGCGCAGCCTCCTCTCAATGAAGCTGCCCAGTAGCGATATCGGCAGGAGAATTATCAGGTAGAAAACCACCAGCAGGAACAGCGATTCCTTCGTCTTGTAGAAAACGCCGATGAGATCCTTCGCCGTGAACATCAAATCCATGAGGCTGATGGCGGAGAATACGCTGGTCTCCTTCATCAGGAAGATGACATTCGCCACAAAGCCCGGGAAGCTGATAGAGAATGCCTGAGGCAGCAGGACATAGCGCATAATCTGGAACTTGTTTAGTCCCAGTGCCTTGGCACTCTCTTCCTGAATCGGCTCTATCGCCTCGATACCGCTGCGAAAGGTCTCGCACATGTAGCTGCCGCCCAAAAAGGCCAATCCCACTATACCACAGGTGAAGGCATCGGTCTTGATGCCGGTGACCTTCGGTATGCCGTAGTAAATGAAGAACAGCTGAACCAGCAGCGGTGTATTGCGGCTTATCTCTACATATATACTCACCAGACGACGCAGTATCGGTACCCGATAGTAGAGGATGGCCGCGCAGATAATACCGATGATGACGGATAGGACGATGCCGGCTGTTCCGGTCTTCACCGTTAGCCAGGCTGCCTTCTCATACATCGGCAGATACTTTGCAATAAATGCCCAATTCACCCGAATAACTCCCTTGTTTATAAATTCTTTTACCCCTCAGTCAGCTTCGCTGACAACTCCTACAAACATGCTAAGTTCACCCATCGCTTCGCTCGGATATCACTAAGCAGTTTGCATGGCTCGCACTAAATTCGCCTCCAGCGAATAAGTGCTCATGCACACCTAAAGGGGAGCCTTTAGACTAGCCACATATTCAAAGCCTCCCATATAGGGGAGGTGGCCGAACGCAGTGAGGTCGGAGGGGTAAAGTCAGATAAACCTCACCCACCGTCTTACGACGGTCCCCCCTCCCCAAGGGGGAGGGTCTATCGCCGCCATCGCCTAAGCTCCCATTTATGGGAGCCTTTGGAGGTCACACTATATCCGGATAGTCTCTATAGGAGACCTGCTCCATACACAGCCCGCAGGCCGGAGCCATCGGCGGCAGGAGACTCCTGTCCCCGGCTGCTGCCGCTGCAACAAACTCAGCAACAGTCATCCTTCCCTCGCCCACCTTGACCAGTGCTCCGACGATGTTTCGCACCATGTGGTAGAGGAAGCCGTTGGCTGATATCCGCAGCACTATATCCTTCCCCTCCCGGGTCAGGACTGCGCTGTATACATTCTTCACCGGGTCGCCCTTATCATTGGAGCCGGTGGCCCGGAAGGACGAGAAGTCATGCTCGCCCAGAAGCGTATCCGCTGCCTGCTGCATGAGCGGCACATCAAGGGTGCGCTCTATCTGCCAGCTGTAGCGATGAATGAAAGGGTCGGCAAATCCCTCAATCTCTGTCAGTCGATAGGAATACGTCTTCTCATGGGGACTATGAAGAGCTGAGAAATTCTCATCAGCCTCACCGGCTCCGGTCACCACGATACTGCCGGGCAGGAATTTGTTCACCACCGCCGGCAGCCGGTCAGCCGGGATAGTGCTGTCGGTAAAGAAATTCACTATCTGCCCACGGGCATGAACACCGGCGTCGGTACGGCCGGAAGCCGTCACCTCAATGAGCTGCCCGCATATCTTCCCCAGTGCCTCCTCCAGCACATTCTGTACCGCCGTCACCGGCGGGAGCTGCCGCTGGAAGCCATGATAGTCGGTGCCGTCGTAGGCCACCCGCAGCCAGAGATTGCGGCTCCGGGCTTTCATCATGTCCTTATGCTCAGGCTTCATATCATTATGCCTGCTTCAGGAAGAAGCTGGCCCCAATGACCGCTCCCAAAAATACTACGGAGAAAGCCACTGCCCCATAGTCAACGCCGCTGACAGCCAGCGACTTCATTCTGGTGCGTCCCTCGCCGCCGTGATAGCAGCGGGCTTCCATGGCCATAGCCAGCTCATCGGCTCGGCGGAAGGCGGAAATAAACAGCGGTATGAGTATGGGAATGATATTTCTCATCTGCGTCAGCATATTGCCGGAGGAGAAGTCAACGCCTCGGGACTGCTGCGCCTTCATTATCTTGTCCGTCTCCTGCAGGAGCGTCGGAACAAAGCGCAGCGCAATGGTCATCATCATCGCCAGCTCATGGGCTGGGACACCCACACACTTCAGGGGGCTCAGGAGTCTCTCCAGAGCATCCGTCAGCATCAGCGGCGAAGTGGTAAGGGTGAGGTATGATGACAGCACGATGAGAAGTATCAGTCTGAGTGAGATGAAGAAGCCTCGCAGGAAGCCCTCCTCGGTAAACTGGAATATCCAGACCTGTGCCACCACTTTGCCGGGCATCGTGGCAAAATGAATGAGGAAGGTAAAGAGCAGTATCCACCAGAGCGGCTTCACCGACTTAATGATTATCCGCGCCGGTATGCCGGACACAGCACCGAGTATAACGGTGAGCAGCGTCAAGGCTCCGTATGGAAGCGGCCCATCAATCAGGAAGATGGACACGATGAAGAAGAACATCAGGACAATCTTCACCCGTGGGTCCATACGATGAAGTACCGACTTGCCGGGGAAGAACTGGCCGATAGTAATATCTGAAATCATCAGCCCTTGCCCCCTGTCCTGCTATCTTTTTTCGGTGATGCTTTCTTCGCCGCCATAATAGCGCGGACTGCTCCCTCTACCGTGAGCATGTCCTTCGGCTTCATGTTGAGCTTCAGGCCGTTTGCTTCGACAGTACGGAGCAAAGTACCCAGCCGGGGCAGCATCAGCCCGGCGTTCTCTATAGTTTCTTTATTGGCAAAGACCTCGGCAGGTGCCGCGTCCAGCACAAGATTGCCGCCGGACAGCACGATGACCCGGTCGGCATAGCGGGCGATGGCATCCATATCATGGGATACGAGGACAATCGTCATGTTCCGCTTGTCATGGAATTCTCTTATCTTCTCCAGCAGCTCGTCGCGGCCTGCCGGGTTCAGTCCGGCGGTGGGCTCATCCAGCACCAGATATTTCGGTGACAGAGCAATGACACCGGCAATAGCCACTCGCCGCATCTGTCCGCCGGACAGAGCAAAGGGACTCTTGCCCCGATATGTCTCGTAGTCGATACCTACGAACTCCATGGCCATCTTTACCCGGGCGGTAATCTCTGACTCAGACAGCTCACGATTCTTCGGACCGAAGGCGATATCCGCTTCTACGGTCTCCTCGAAAAGCTGATGCTCCGGGTACTGGAAGACCATACCCACCTTGTCGCGAGCCGCTTTCACTTCCTTGCCCTTTCCGGCAAGGGTCTGACCATCGACTATTATCTGACCTGTGGTGGGCTGTAGCAGTCCATTCAGGTGCTGAACAAGGGTGGACTTGCCGCTGCCGGTATGACCGGCAATAGCGGTGAAGGAGCCTTCCTCGATGGTCAGGCTCACGTTGTCCAGCGCTTTGCTCTCAAAGGGCGTACCGGGCATATATACGTAGCTTACATTCTTAACTTCTATTGACATAGCGCAGCGGCCAGCTCCTCATCGGTCAGTATATCCTCCGGCAACTTCAGCCCATTTGCTCTCAGGCGGGCTGCTATCTCGGCTGCCAGCGGCACTTCCAGTCCAAGTGCCTTCATTTCCTTTGCCCGGCAGTACACTTGCTTCGGCGTACCCTCCATGACGACCTTGCCCTCACCCATGACCACCACACGATCGGCGGCTATTGCCTCCTCCATGAAATGGGTGATGAGGATGATTGTTATCCCCTGCTCTCTGTGCAGCCGCTTCACCGTCTCCGTCAGACTCTGACGGCCTACCGGGTCAAGCATGGAGGTAGGCTCATCAAGGACAAGACAGCGTGTCTGCATGGCCAGCGCACCGGCTATTGCGATTCGCTGCTTCTGTCCGCCGGATAGAAGATGGGGGGCGAAGTCGCGGAACTTCTCCATGCGAACACTGGCCAGTGAGTCAGTGACTCGCTGACGTATCTCATCCGGCGGGACGCCGAGATTTTCCGGGCCGAAGGCCACATCGTCCTCGACTATAGCCGCTATTATCTGATTATCCGGGTTTTGAAAGACCATGCCGACGGTCTTTCTTATCTCCCACAGCTGGTCGGAATCGGCGGTGCTGCGGCCGTCTACAGTGACGCTGCCCTCTGTCGGCAGCAGGATAGCATTCAGATGCTTGGCCAGCGTAGATTTGCCGCTGCCGTTCGTCCCCACGATAGCCAGGAACTCGCCTTCTTCTACGGATATATTTACTCCGTCGAGGGCGGGGCGCTTTGACTCATCCGCACCGTCGTAGCGATGGACGAGGTTCTTTATTTCTATAAAAGACAATTTACTTCTATCCTTCAAGTACTGTTTAAGTACGATTTGAACACAATTCTAAAAACACTTTAACTTATGTATTATAGCGTGAAATCTTTGTCAACGCAAATAAAAAGTTCACCACCGTGCGTTAGTAAATAGATATTTACTAACGTGATGCAATAGTGTACAATACACATAAAAATTGTCGTCCGGGAGGGGGAATGAGGATGCCGCAAATGAATCAGGATGAGATTGCCAAAGAGTTTATGACCTCTATCTGGAGCATCCACTACAACTTCTTCCGGAAGCAGAAGCTCCCGCTGCCGCTGAACCAGTTCGCTATCCTCATGGATTTGTCCAACGAGACCGACCCGGTGACCATCCATGAGCTGACCGAGTCGTTGCAGATAAAGAAGCAGCAGATGACGGTCATCATCAGCCGACTGGAGGCCTCCGGCTGCATCACCCGCACGTCAAAGGACAGCGACCGCCGCTACAGCGAGATAAGGCTCACCGAGAAGGGCATGAATGTAATAAAGGAATTCTTCACCAGTATGTACGACCGAGTGCTGAATCGACTGGACAAGCTCGATACAGAGCAGCAGCAGCAGCTCTTCGATTCCTTCCGTCGATTCAACGACTCGATAGAAATGATATCCGAAAAAAAATAGGAGCTTTGAAAAAAGTCTGACGAAAACACACTCTCGCTCGGTTATCTGCGTAGCGGTACTAAGCTCCTGCTTCGTATGCTTACTTGCAGGTCGCCAAGTACCGACGCAGATAAACGGTTTTCTTACAGACATTTTCTTCGCAACTATTATAGAGGAAAAGGCCTGTGAAAAAATGAAAGTTCATTTTTCCACAGGCCCGGTCAGTCAAGTATAATTTCTTACGTCAATTTCACCAGATAGGACTCGTTTATAGTCCTCGTAGTTCTTTGCCAGCAGGGTTGGGGTATCAAGGCCGTAG
>JAZLHS010000097.1:0-7736 GCA_045616885.1 Selenomonadaceae bacterium
TCGGGCACCTCCCCTAAATGGGAGGCTTTGGGGTGTTTTACCCCTCCGGTCTCGCTTCGCTCGACCACCTCCCCTTGTAAAGGGGAGACAAATAGAGTGATGTTGAGCTAGACCACCTCCCCTAGATGGGAGGCTACTGGAGGAGAATAATCTAAAGCACCCGTATAGGGCGGGCGAACCCGCCCTATACAAGTACCATGATAGTTAATTTATATTATTTTGCAGCCGGTTTGATCAGCGGAGTTACCCAGTAGTAGTCAGCCGGATAAATCTTTGCGTTGTCAATCTTAGAGGAGCTGACCATGTTGGTCTGCGGATAACCAAAGTAGAGGGAAGCGCAGTCATCGAGGAGAATCTGCTGAGCCTTAATCATCATCTCACGACGCTTGCCCTTGTCGAACTCAACAGCCAGCTGAGCCATGAGCTCATCATAAGCCGGGTTGCTGTAGCCGGTACCGTTCTGCGGGTTGTTGCCGTCTACATTGGTACGCCAGTACCAGTTGAGGTATACTTCCGGGTCACCGGTCGGAGCGGTGATGTTGTTGGAGAGCATGAGGTCGAACTCACCGTTGATGCCCATGCGGTCAACGAGGTTGTAGTCAACAGCATTAATCTTGATGTCGATACCGACCTTCTTGGCATCAGCCTGAGCAGCCTCAGCGTAGAGCGGGAGCTCTGCACGGCTGTTGTAGGTAACGAGTACGAGCTGCAGGGGCTTGCCGTCCTTATCGAGGATACCGTCGCCGTTGGTATCTTTCCAGCCAGCCTCAGCGAGGAGCTTCTTAGCACGCTCTACATTGTAGGCGTTCGGGTCCTTCAGCTGGTCGAAGCCGTAGTCGAGGGACGGCGGAATCGGAGCCTTACCGGGGAGGAAGGTACCCTTCAGGAGAACCTTGTTGTAGGTCTCGCGGTCGAGGCAGCTGACGAGAGCTTCACGGACGCGCTTGTCGTTGAGGATACGGCCTTCACGCATGTTCAGGCGGGAGATAACGGTACGGAGAGATGCAATCTCGGATACCTTGAACTTATCCTTGCCGCGGAAGAGGGTCATATCACCGGCAGCGACATTTACAGCTGCATCGATTTCACCGGACTGGAGAGCCATAGCGCGGGTGTTCGGGTCATCGATGGAGGGAATTTCGAGAGTCTTATAGGGAACCTGACCGCCCCAGTACTTGTCGTTGGCTTCCATTACAGCCTTTTCCTTGACGAAGGACTTAACCTTGTACGGACCGGTGCAGATGGGGCCCTGCTTGGAGAAGTCGCGGTCGCCGCCGGCAGCCTTCTCAGAGGTAACATCAACAATCAGCCAAAGCGGGTCAGCAAGGGCACCGTTGAGGTTCGGGGAGGGCTTGTCGGTGGTAATCAGGAGATCCTGACCCTTTGCTTCCATCTTGGTGTAGGCAAAGAAGGTACCGGCACGCTTGGACTTAGCAAATACGCGCTCGATGGACTTCTTAACAGCTTCAGCATCGCACTTCTTGCCGTTGGAGAAGACCATGTTGTCACGGATATGGATGGTCCAGGTGAGCTTGTCCTCACTTACAGACCACTTGTCAGCAACCCAAGGCTGAACATTCATCTTTTCATCGAATTTAAAGAGGCACTCGCCGAGGCCGTAACGCATTACAACCCAGCCGAAGTAGTTATCAGTCGGCTCGAGGCTGTCGGCGAAGTTGGTAACGCCGAACTTGAACTTCTCAGCCTGACCGGAAGCAGCTTTCTTGTCGTCGGCCTTCTTGTCACCGCCGCCACCGCAGCCGGTAACGAAGCTGGCCAGCATGCCGGTAGCCAGAGCAGCTGCCATGGCTTTCTTTGCTTTGTTGAAAGTGAACATTTACATCTCTCCTATTCTTAAATTATTAAAAAATAAAAGCTGATTAATTATGACGACGTGGGTCCATGATATCACGGAGGCAGTCACCCCAAGTATTGAAGATAGCAACAACTACGAGGATTGCCATACCGGGATACATCATAACCCAAGGTGCAGTCTGGATTACCTGACGACCTTCATTGAGCATGAGACCCCACTCCGGTGTGGGCGGCTGAGCACCGAATCCGAGGAAGGACAGACCGGCAATCTCCATAATCATAGTACCGATATCCATTGCAGCGGTAACAATGATGGTCAGGATGATATTCGGCAGAATGTGACGATAGAGTACCTGAAAAGATGTGGTGCCGTTGGTTACAGCAGCTGCAACGAAGTCACGGTCACGAATCTTCATGGTAAGAGAGCGAGCGAGGCGGGCGTATTTCGTCCAGCCTACGACGGTCAGCGCCAAGATGGTGTTGATAGCACTACCACCCATGATACCGGCGATGGCGATAGCCAGAACGATACCAGGGAAAGCCAGCATGAGGTCAGATACACGCATGAGAACCATGTCGACCTTGCCGCCGTAGTAACCGGCAACAATGCCTACTGCGGTGCCTACTGATGTCATCAGCAATACGATAACCATCGTCATAGACAGAGATACGCGGGCACCGTAGAGGATACGGGCGAAGCAGTCACGACCGAGCTTATCGGTACCGAAGATGTGAGCGCCACCCGGCTCCATGAGAGCTTCCTTCATGTTGGTGGTGTAAGGGTCAAAGGAGGTGATTACCGGAGCCAGAATAGCGGAAGCGATAATCAGTATTACAAGACCCGTAAAGATCCTGAATGTTGTCTTGTCATTCATTTTCATTTAGCGAGTCCCCTTTCGAATACGCGGATCAAGATAATGATAGGAGCAGTCAATTATAAGGTTGATTACCATGTAGAAGACTGCAATCCAGAGAACGAAGCCCATGACCAGCGGGTAGTCACGCATTTCGATAGCATGAACTGCGAGCTTGCCCATGCCCGGCCAGCCGAATACCATCTCGATGACGGCGGAGCCGCCGAGGAGCCAGCCGATGGTCAGACCAAGAAGGGTGATGAGAGGCAGGCAGGCATTTGGCAGAATGTGATGCCAGAGAACACGGCTCATGGGAATGCCGCGAGCTCTTGCACCCATTACATAGTCCTGATTGAGCTCTTCAAGCACTGCAGTACGAACCTGTCTGGTGTACTTGGCAGCCATGGAGAGAGCTAAAGTTGCAGCCGGAAGAACCATTCTTCTGAACTCTACTTCACCGCCAGCGATGGGGAACCAGCCGAGTTGCAAGCCGAAGATGTAGAGGAAAATCAAGCCAACCCAGAAGGTAGGCATGGAAATTCCGATGAAGGTCAATGCACGAATTACATTGTCGATGACACCATTGCGATGGAGCGCAGAGATGATGCCAAGGGGAAGAGCAATGATCATCATGATGAACAGAGAGCTGCCGGCAAGAGCCAGCGTACCCGGCAGTGCCTCCATAAGCTTCTGAGCTACCGGCACGCGAGCCGAGTAGGACATGCCCATGTCGCCCATGGCCAAACCACCAAGCCAGCGAATGTACTGGATATGGAAAGGCTGGTCAAGACCGAGCTGCTTTCTCGTTTCTTCGATAACTTCCTTCGGTACGATTACATCGCCGACCTCCAAAATCATTTCGACAGGATCACCCGGGGCAATGTAGGTGAGTGCAAAGGTCAGAAATGTTACGCCCAAGAGCGTCAATATCATCTGCACTAAGCGATGAAGTATTTCTTTCCCTTTCAAAAGACCATCTCCCTTTTGCATATTGATTGATGATAACATCCAACTAAACTCATAATATATCCCATCTATTTATAAGCCTGTTGGACTAACGACATTATTTTAATTTATGTATAATCATTCTGTCAAGTACTTAGCATGATATTTAATAAATTTCATTAATCAATTCGTGATATATTCCCTATGTAGAACTAATACATATTACAAAAATAAATATTTATAATCATTAATCACAAAAAAATAAGGAGATTGGGACAATCTCCTTATTAATTTTAGTCAAAACGATCGTTATGGGACTTTTTACTCAATTAATTGATGATGGTCGTGGTCAGTATGAGATGCTTCCTCTGTTTCATCAAGAACATGGCACTGCTGCTCTACGGCACAGAACATGACAGCGTCGCCTTTGCGGACGGAAAGCGCAGAGAGCTGGTAGAGATTGGTGGCTGATTCATTTGCCACAACCTCTTCCCTGATATTCCCAAAGACATCGGTAATTGTACCTACAATCTGACCTTTCTTCAAGATATCGCCGGGCTGAACAAGGGGCTTCCAAAGACCGCTTTCCTTGGCGATGATAGGACGGGAGTTGGCGAAGTCGTGAACGTGATCCAGCTTCTTTCTCTCCCGACCGTCATCATAAATGCCAAAGTATTTCATGAGGCGGTACATATCAGCCAGATAGCCGATTTCTTCATTTTCATTCCAGATGCAGTTGCCGCCGCGCTCAATGAGGATACCGGGCAGGTCGTTCAGAGATGCGGCTGCCAGACTGCCATTGGGTGATGTGGAACTAACCATCCAGTGCATATAGAGGTTCTGAGCCGCGGCACGGGATTTCTCTACGACCTCCGGCTTGGCCAGTACGGAATAGTAGAGGTGCGGGATGAGGTCTTCGTGAAGGTCTCCGCTGTGGAGGTCCATGTAGAAGTCATAGCCCTTCCCCATTTCCTGAGTAATGAACCAGGCAATTCGCTCGGCGGCAGTGCCGTCTTCCTTGCCGGGATAAACACGGTTGATATTCTTGCCGTCAGCGGGGACGATGGCGGCTTTGCGCTCCATGAAGGCACCGCCGTTGACGAGGTGGAGTATGGTGAGGGAGCCGGACATTTTCAGGGGGTCGATGCGGCGAACGAGCTGGGCGGTGGCGAGGATGCCTGGGTATTCGTTGCCGTGGATGCCGGCGGTGATGAGGATACGCTTGCCGGGCTTTGCTCCATTGATTATGGAGAAGGGAACGTCAGGGGTATCATCGGTGATGCTTATATAGCCCTGAACTTTGGTGCCGGGCTTTGCGACGTAGCCGCAGAATTCTATATCTTTTAATTCTTCAGACATTGTTAATGCCTCCTTGTAGGTAAAAAATATATTAATATGTGTAAAGGCTCCCTTGAGGGGAGCCTTTGAGATAGCGTAGCGTGTGTCCTCCCTGATGTTCAGGGAGGGGGGGGCAGCGAAGCTGGTGGAGGGGGAGAATTATATTTTAACCCACCACCGCCTAACGGCGGTCCCCCGCCCTTGGAAAGGGCGGACTTCTCCACCACTGCATTACGGCGGTCCCCCGCCCTTAGAAAGGGCGGACTTCCACACCGCCTTTTCAAGGGCGGACTTGATACAATTTGTCAGCTTACGGCGACAGCCCCATTATTTCATTTCTTTGCTGCAAAAACAAGGCCGGTGGTGTCAACCCGGAGAGCGCGGATAGCGTTCAGGATAGCGATGACCATTACGCCTACATCGGCGAAGATGGCGAACCACATATTAGCGTAGCCGATAGCACCGAGGATGATGCAGAGAACCTTTACGCCGATAGCCATCCAGATATTCTGGGAGACGATACCGAGGGTCTTGCGAGCGATGCGCATGGCGAGAGGAATCTTGGCCGGGTCATCATCCATGAGGACGATATCAGCTGCCTCAATAGCAGCGTCGGAGCCGAGGGCACCCATAGCGATACCGACATCGGCACGGGTAAGAACAGGAGCGTCGTTGATGCCGTCGCCAACGAAAGCGAGCTGTTCTTTTTCTTTCTTGGCGTCGAGGAGCTTCTCGACTTCCTCAACTTTGTTGCTGGGGAGAAGCTCGGAGCGGTACATATCGAGGCCGAGGGTGGTGGCAACTGCCTTGGCAGTAATCTCGGTATCACCGGTGAGCATTACGGTCTTGGAAACACCGGACTGCTTCAGACCCTTGATGGCTGCAACAGAGGTGTCTTTGATAATATCGGAGATAACGATGTATCCGGCGTACTTTCCATCAACAGCTACATGGATGATGGTTCCCGGTACATCGGGGTTTTCAACATTGATGTTCAGCTTGGCCATGAGACGCTTGTGACCGGCTGCGACCTTGCGGCCGTCAACCACTGCCATTACGCCGTGGCCGCTGATTTCTTCATAATCGGCGACATCCTTCATATTGATGTCTTTGCCATAAGCCTTTTTGAGGCTGAGGCTGATGGGGTGCTTAGAGAAGCTTTCGGCGTAGGCGGCGAAGTGAATGAGATCGTCCTTGGACATGCCCTGAGGCTCGACCTGAGTTACTTCGAATACGCCTTTGGTGAGGGTACCGGTCTTGTCGAATACTACATACTTGGTGTCGGCAAGAGCCTCAAGATAGTTGGAGCCCTTTACCAGAATACCCTGAGCACTGGCACCGCCGATACCGCCGAAGAAGCTGAGAGGGATGGAGATAACGAGGGCGCAGGGGCAGCTGATAACCAGCATGATGAGTGCGCGCTCAATCCAGACGCTCCAGTCGGGGGCGAGACCCATTGCGTAGCCGCGAACGAGGGGAACGCCGACTGCCAGAAGGACAGCCAGAGCGCAGACGATCGGGGTGTAGACGCGGGCAAAGCGGGTGATAAACTTTTCGCTGCGGGACTTTCTTGCGCCGGCGTTCTCTACCATGTCGATAATCTTCGCAGCGGTGGATTCATCGGCTTCTTTAGTAGTGCGAACACGGATAACGCCGGACATGTTGATGCAGCCGGAGAGGGCTTCGTCCCCTTCCCCTGCCTCACGGGGTACGCTCTCACCGGTGAGAGCACGAGTGTCGATATTGGTGGTTCCGCTGACGATTACACCGTCGAGAGGAACTTTTTCACCGGGCTGAATGAGGATAACAGAGCCGACCTCAACTTCATCGGGGTCAACCTGCTGAATCTCGCCGTCGACTTCGATGTTGGCGTAGTCAGGGCGGATGTCCATAAGGTCGGTGATGTTGCGGCGGCTCTTGCCGACTGCGTAGCTCTGGAAGAGCTCACCAACCTGATAGAAGAGCATTACGGCGGCGCCTTCCTCGTACTCACCCAGCGCCATGGCACCGGTGGTGGCTATCGCCATGAGGAAGTTCTCATCGAAGACATCGCCGTGGACGATACCGAGGATAGCTTTCCGAAGAATGTCATAGCCAATGATAAGATAAGGGATGAGATAAAGTCCGGCCTCTGCCATCTTGCGAGTGCTCTCATCAGGGAAGAGAGTCTCAAATGGCAGGAAGGACAATGTGGTCATAAATATCGATGTAATTATGATCCTTACCAACATGATTTTTTGCTTCTTATTCACTGGCTATACACCTCCGAGAAATCACTTGTGTTCTTTGATATTAGTCAACGAAAATCTCGCAGTCCGGCTCTACCTTCTTGGCAGCGGCTACGACGTTCTTGGTTACAGCGTCAACATCTGCGCCTTCGGCAAACTCAACGGTCATTTTCTGAGCCATGAATGCGATGGCAACCTTCTCTACGCCTTCTACCTTGGCAACAGCGTCTTCAATCTTGAGAGCGCAAGCAGCACAGTCGATTTCGGTCTTGAATTTCTTCTTCATAGTAAGTACCTCCGTAATTAATCATAAATTTTATTTTGCAGAACACTGCATTTCTTATATGTGAATATTTAAGCATATGTTACTCTGATTGTCAAGAATTATTTTCAAACTTTGCAAAATAAATTTTGCAAATACAAAAGGGGCTGTCGCACTAATAAAAATTAGTCGACGCCCCTTTTTTGCCGTCTTTAGCCTACGGCAACAGTCCTCTTTAATCTCATATTTTACTTCTTCTGGGTCTCACCGAACCACTTAACGTTAATCTTTGCC
>JAZLHS010000098.1:0-6893 GCA_045616885.1 Selenomonadaceae bacterium
AAGAGGCTGAAGAAGCAGCCGCTCCGGAAGAAACCACGGAATCAGAAGATACTGTCGAAGCCGAAGAGCCCGCCTGTGATGAAGTCGCCTGCGAGGCTCCCGCCTGCGATGAACCGATCTATGCGGAAGGAGAAGAAACGCCCGACACCATCATGGGTCGCAGTATTGCCCTCACCGCCAAGCTTCGCCTCCTGAACTTCTTCGCCGGTGCCCACTATGTAGACGGCAACACTGCCAAGGCAGAAGACTTCCTGTCCGCCGCCCTGAATATCGACAGCAGCGACGAAGCCACCATCAGGAACATGGCCGTAGTGAAGTCTACCTGCGGCGACCGTGACGAGGCTCTGAAGCTGGCCGCCCAGCTGCCCACCGCTGACCTGACCCTGCTGTACGTAATAAAGAACGCGTAACCCTCATCAATCTCTCGCAAAAATATAATCGCGATAGAACTCCATTTGTAAGAAAACCCTACGAGGAATCTTAAATGCCACTTATGACACGCGCCGCCTGGGACGCTCTCGAGGCGGCAGAGGCCGCCTGCCGGGAGGGTCGCTCCGCGGACGCCTGGGACGCCCTGAGCCGCCTATCCGTCCTTGACCCGGCCAACCTGCAGGCTCGCTTCATTACCGCCCGCCTCTCTCTGGCCGAGGGCGCACTCAGCCGTGCCTCTGACCTCATCGCTGACTATATTTCCCGAGCGGCCGCCGACCCGGACATCCCCCGGGAGACAATCAAGGAAGCTCGGACGATGGCCGCTCTGCTGGCGGCTCGCACCGGCGAAAATGAGACAGCCGAGCGCGAGATAACCGCCTGTCTTCCCCTCTGCACTGAGGGCGAAAAGCTGGCTCTCAGCGGTATACTGGCTGCCATTACCTCACCCCAGCGAAATCCTCGGGAATACCGCCGTGCCTCGGCGGTTTTTCGCTATCAGGCCGAACGGGTCAACCCCTATCGCCGCTATAAGGCCTCCGGTTCCAATTCATCTGCGCCCCTTCGGGTCGCCTACCTGGCGGATGACTTTTTCGCCCCGGAGGTCATTGACCTGACGAAGCTTCTGGCTCGCCACGACAAGGCGAAGGTCATTCCCTCTTTTTACCGCTACGCTCCCTGCCCACAGCCGGAGCTGCAGGACGACCATCTTCCTCCTGCGGATATATCTCCGGACATTATCAACCTTTCCCACTGCACCCCCCAGAAGGCCGCCGGGAGAATTCACGAGGACAGTCCGGATATTCTCGTCGCCCTTACCGGCTATCGCCGTCTCGGAGCCTCGCCACTGGCTATCCTCGCCTATCGTCCCGCAAGGATTCAGCTGGCCGGCCCTGCCGCGCTCCTGCTCCGCTCTCCGGAGCTGAGGTGCCTCGATTACCTCATGGGCGATACGCTTCTTTTCGGCGAGTACGAGCCGCCGGTCAGCGAGGAGCCTGCGGAAGACATTCCTGCCGAGGGCAATCTTCGTCGGGAATACTACGAGACACTAAGCCGGGCTGCCTCCGCTGCCGACAGCCGCAGCGCCGGTGAATCCCGCAACAAGATACATCTTGCCTACAGCCTCAGCGATATGAATTCCATGACGGATATCATCGAGCTGGACGATGACCACGCCGAGGAAACCGCCGACGAGACATATTCCCGCCTGTCCCGGGAGGAACATCATCAGCTGAGAGACCGCATCGGCAAGCTCACCTCGGGCATTGCCGACGGCATATCCGACGGGCTGGAAAATCTGGGCAGCCTGTCAAAGAATATTGGTAGCGGCTTCAAAAACCGCCTTATGGACGGTCTCGACCACCTGAAGGAAATGACCGGAGATGAAGCCGTCCCCGCCGCTCCGGCTATCACCGTTCCCTACATTAAGGAGCAGGAAAACAGCCCGGAGAAGCTGCTGGTGCTGCCCCACAGTCTTTGGGCCACCGAGTTCACACCCTTCGTCCCGCCGCCCTCATTTGGCGGCGAAACAGCGGGGAAACCTTCTGCCAATCAGTCAATCATCGCTGACCCCGATTTAAGCTGTCTGGCCCTCACTGACTTCCGCACCATCACGAAGGAAACTCTCGATATATACCGGGAGATACTGCGGGGACATCCCTCGGTAAAGCTGGCCTTCTGCCACGACTTCGCCGACAGCAACGATGCTATCCGCTTTGTCAAAGGCCGTCTCACAGCAGCCGGTCTGCCGGCTGAGCAGCTGGAGCTCATCCTCAGCGACAACGGCCCCCTACCGCTGCTAAAGCCGGGCGCCTTCGATATCCTGCTGGATGACGGCTCCGCCCCCGCTGCTTTCACCGCCCACGCCCTTGCCGCCGGACTGCCGGTGGTGACTCTTGACGGCAAGCCGCCGGTGAATACCGTCCGAAACGACCGGCAGATAGGCCGTACCATACTCCGCCATGTGTGGCTGGATGAGTTCATCGCCACCGATACGGAGAGCTATCTGAACATCTTTGACCGGCTGGCCGGCGACCATCAGCTGCGGAAATCCCTAGCGGAGAGTCTGCCCCGTACAGTCCGAGAATCGGCACTGGGAGACAGCGCTGCATTCCTCAGGGACTTGGAAGCCGCCTACGCTTTCATCAAGGAACGGCAGGCAGACGAGGCCGCCGGGAAGATTCCCTCTATCATCGCCGACCATCGGGATAGAATGACGGAGGTACCGGTGGAGGAAGAACCGGAGACGAAAGGGTCTTTCTTAGAGGGATTGAAGGGAATCTTCTCACGAAAGAATTGACTGTAAATAATTTACCCCTCCGACCTGCTGCGCAGGCCAGCTCCCCTAGAGGGGAGGCTTGGGTTTAGCACTACCAAAAGGCTCCCCTTTAGGTGCGCATGAGCACTTAATGAGCTTGCGAATTTAGTGCGAGCCAGGCAAACTGCTTAGTGATATCCGAATGAAGTGAAGGATGAACTTAGCATGTTTGTAGGAGCTGTCAGCGAAGCTGACTGAGGGGTAATAGCATAAGGAGATATCATGTCTATCGGCGCGCCACATTGGCTGCGAAGCTATGACCTCGACAGCGACATACTGAACTGCATAAGGAATATTATCAGCGGGGCTGACCGAAAGTCACCCCGCCATGTTTATGTGCTCGCCTCTGAGGACTTCGCCGCAAAACTCCGCATCCTTTTCGCCCCGGCTGAGGATGATATCTTCGATGACAGCGACTGCTATGAAGAATTCTTTATCACCGCTGCCGACTTCTCCCGCCGACTGGAAATACTGACGGAAAACCTCGCCGCTGCCGAAAAGAGCTCCCTGCGCCGCCGAAACGAAAAAACTTCTGCGGCGGAGCTTCTTCGCTACGACTACATCATCATTCCTCGGCTGGCCGAATTCGCTCTCGATGCACATCGGCTGCTGACCTTGCTGAAGAACCGCCTGTCAGCCACCGGCGTCCTTATCACCGCTCAGCTGAACGGAAACTACCACGCCCTTCGGCAGGAGATACAATCGGGCCGACATCGTTTCTTCGACCGCCATCTCTACGGTCAGCGGGAAATAACTTCTCTGATGTACGCCTCATTCTTCAAGGATGTGACCGTACTTCCCATGGGCGCGGATGAAAATCTCACAGGCTCTGCCACTGCGCAGCCCGGCGAAGCAAATCGCTTCTGGCTGGAGATTTGCCGACCTCATACACCAATCGTCACTGCTCTGAAAGCCGGGGAACAGTATCCCGGCGAAAATGCAGTCATCGCCGCCTACCTCCGGCGAATGGAATACGACATTGACACGACAGACATCAATCTGAATATTGCAGCCATCCCCACTCGGCGGCTGGCTCTTTTCATCCACTCTGTCATCGCTGAGCATCATAAAGAGACACTTCTTGCCGGATTGTCCCCGTTGCTGCCCGCAGAAAATTTCGCCGCTCTGCGGCAAAGTCTTGACGAACTTGCCGCTCAGGACATCCCCGACATTTTCGCTGACTGGGACTCGGAGATTGTCACGGAAATACCGGCTCCCTCTCACGACGGCAAACAGCATACCATTGCCTTCGTCACCTGCGTCAACGACGAAGCCCGCTATCGGGAGTGCTGCCGCTATCTGAATGTGCTGACAATGCCCCCCGGCTGGTCGACTCAGCTTCTTCCTGTCCGCGGCGCTGTATCAATGGCTGCCGGCTACGAGACCGGTCGGCAGATGGCCAATGAAAACAAGGCCGACATCATCGTCTATCTCCATCAGGATGTACTGGTGGTGAACAAAAATCTGATCAACGACCTCATCGCCATCTTCTCCCACTCGGAGAAAATCGGTATCGTGGGCGTCATCGGCTGCCGACGGCTGCCGGAGACCGGAATCTGGTGGGACGGCCGCCGAATGGTCGGTCAGGTACTTCATGCCTGCGAGCCGGAGAGCATCGCTCCGGCCGAGCACCACGAACCTGCCGCCGACAGATTTATTCAAGGTGTGGAAGCCGTAGACGGTCTCTTTATCGCCACACGAGGTTTGTCATTCCCCAATAAGGGCAAAGAAAAAACCTCCCCCGAAGGGGAGGTGCCCGAAGGGCAGAGGAATGACAGTATCTACGACATCCCTTGGCGAGCTGACCTCTTTGACGGCTGGCACTTCTACGACAGCTCCATCTGCCGTGAATATCGCCGCCGCGGTCTCTCAGTCGTCATCCCCCGTCAAGCCCCGAACTTCTGGTGTATCCACTGCCCTACCGAAAAGCCCCTCGACCCGGCTTATCATAAATACCGCCAGCGTTTCCTGCAGGAATACGGAGACGAACTGCGACCGGAGGTATAGAACTAAAAACAAAGCTGTGAATATAGTCTGTAAGAAAACCATTAATCAACATCGGTACTTAACAATCTACAAGCAGACTTGCGCAGTAGGAGTTTAGTACCGTTGCGTGAATAAAAGAGCGAAAGCGAGTTTCCGTCAGATGATATTTGTCGGTCGTTATAGACTTAGTGCAAGATGTTTTTCATCCCGTCACATCACGGCGGTCAGTTAATATCCATTTCATCGTAATATCCATTTATCAGGAGCATCGTGCCAATGCGGTCGAGAATTTCCGCATCGCTGTGACGATGCTCCTTTTTGCATACGCTACTGTCCTCATCGCAGATAATGCAGGGCGGATACTCTCGAGGCGGCACCTCACGACCACCGTCATCATACACAGTGATATCAAACAGCGCCCCCAGCGGATGCGTCTCTATCACTCCGGAGATAACTCCCCGAACAGCCTCCGCCGTATCGTCCACCACGGTGAAGACCTCCGGATTGTCAAAGCCGGATGAGGTTTCCCCCAGCTGCACCATGTCCAGCTGCGACAGGATAGTATGAATCCTGTCCAGCCCCTCCTGATAGAGCGCCCCCAGTCCCGATGTCTGTTCTGCATCAAGAAGAAACACTCCCGGTGCGTTCAGCCGATAGACCACAACGGAAACACTGTGCTTTCGTCCGGATTCGTCAACATCCACGTAGTTGACATTATCATCCTTGTAGAAGGAAATCAGCTTCCCGATTTTCTCCATTCGTTCCTGATCTGTCATGATATATCCTCAAAGATACCGGTCAAGCTCATCCAGCATTTCATCGGTAGTTGCCCAGCCGGTAGCAAAGCGGACAACCGTATGGTCGTCGTCCACGACCTCCCAGAAGGAAACGCAGACATTCTGCTCCAGCTCTTTGAGCTTCTTGTTTTCGATTACAACAAAAATCTGATTGGTGGGGTTCTCCATAAAGAACCTGTAGCCTTTGGCCGCCAGCATCTTCCGGAGGCGGGCTGCCTTCTCGATGGCGTTCCGTCCGGCTTTCATATAGAGGTCGTCGGTAAAGAGAGCGTCAAACTGAAGACCAAGCAGCCAGCCCTTGGCCAGCATTGCTCCGTGCTGCTTCGTCATGGTGTAGAAATGCTTCGGTGCCTTGCCGGGAGCAAAGACGACCGCCTCGCCAAAGAGGGCACCCATCTTCGTACCGCCGATGTAGAACACATCAGTCAGCCGGGCGATATCCTCCAGTGTCACATCCGTGCCCTCAGCCATCAGGCCATAGCCAAGGCGGGCACCGTCAAGGAACAGCGGGATATCATATTCGCGGCAGACCTCCGACAGAGCCGTCAGCTCAGCCAGACTGTAGAGCGTGCCATACTCGGAGGGATGAGAGATGTATACCATCCCCGGAAAAACCATGTGCTCATAGCTGCCGTCGCCGTAGAACTTCTTCAGCAGCGCCTTCACATCGGCCGCATCCAGCTTGCCGTTCTTGTGCGGGATGGTCAGCACCTTGTGACCGGTATACTCTACCGCACCGGCCTCATGAACGCCGATGTGACCGGTATCTGCCGCAATGACTCCCTGATAGCTGTCCAGCATCGTGCTGATGACTACCTGATTTGTCTGGGTGCCGCCCACTAGGAAGAATACCTCCGGCTGGGACTCTCCGGCCTTGTAGCCGCAGGCTGCGGCAATCTTTTCCTTCGCCCGGGCAGAGTACTCATCACAGCCGTAGCCGATGATTCCCTCCCGATTTGTCTTAGCCATCAGGTCCAGAATTTCCTGATGGCAGCCCTCTGCATAATCACACTGAAATGAAAGCATATTTTTCTCCTACCTTCGTTTTTATAATATCGAAATGGGTGTGTCCTTCTAAGAACTTATCTGGCACGACCGGAAATTCACATTAAGGTAAAGACGGTTTCACCGTCTCATTTTTGCTGTCCGAAGGACAGCTTCCCTAGTGTAAGTCCGACGACAATATCATCTACAAGGAAACCTTTACGAACGCCGGTACTTAGCGACCTGCAAGCTAGACTAACTCACTTAATAAGTCTGAGCGTAGCGACAGACGAATTTAGTGAGTGTCATGCATGCGACCTTAGCGATGTCGAGTGTAACGACGACATAACTTAGGGAGTCGCAAGACTTGCGCCGTAGGA
>JAZLHS010000099.1:0-24643 GCA_045616885.1 Selenomonadaceae bacterium
TCCGGAGAAGGTACATTGGGATTGCCGATGCTGAAGTCATAGACATTCTCAGGCCCTACCTCAGCCGCCCGCTTCATTGCAAACTCAAAGATTTCGCGAATACCGGAACGCTTGGTTCCCAATTCATACATTTTCTGTGCAACCATAATTACCTCTCCTTTACATAAGTGTTGCCAAAGCAGCTCCGAATCCGCTGCCCTCTATCAGGCTGCGAAGTTCTATCTTCTTTCCGTCTTCACCCAGCAGCTCATCTAATGCGGTTCTCACTGCATCAGCTACCCCGGGCATTTTTGCATAAACACTGCCGTCGAAGGCAATAGTCTGGGGCTTTATCTCCCCGGCCTCACTGTTGTGCCTGATGATAGCGACCAGCGTAGCCGCCACCAGTCTAGCCGACCGGCGGCAGATAGCCTCCGCCAGTCCCGTCAGGGCTGCTATCTCAGCCCGTCCGAGAGAGACTCTGTCCCCCAGTACAGGGGCCAGCTTCTCTGCCAGCACATCGAACTGCTCCGCTACCGTCTCCGCCGTCATCAGCTGAGACATATCCTTCGCTGTGTAGCAAAGCTTCGACCCGATATCCGGCGGCACAAGCGACCGGTCATACCGGACAGCTGACGCCACCACAGCCGAGAACAGCTCCCCCAGATATCGACCGGAGACCATCTTCTCCAGCAGCTGTGTTCCCGGCCGCTCCGACCGCGCATCTACATCTGCATCATAGGCCGTCTGCATCAGTTTGGAAAATCCGCCGGATTCCAGATTCAGCAGCTGAGCCGGTCGATCCTTATATCCCACATACATTTCCCGACAGCCGGTATTGTGCCCCGTCCCGTAGATAGTGGCCGCCGTGACCCGGTCATCGCTGTAGGCCGCCGCTATGAGCGTAGCTATCGTGTCATTGACTACCGCCGTTATCGCCACATTCTGCATCCCTCTGCGGTCAAGTGCCTCTCGCAGCAGCTGTACTGCATCATGGCCTTCCACTCCGGGAACGGTTATCTCCTTCGCCCAGGTTATCAGCTCCGCATGGTCTAGCCTATCCTGTCTGGAGGGGAATGAGAATGTCCAGCCCAGCCGGTATTTCTTCCGGGTATCACCCCGGACAGCCGCTTCCACTACTCCGGCGATAAAGTCAAACAGTTCTTCCGGCTTTGTCTCCGCCGTGGTGTAGTCGTAGAGGATATTATTATTCGGGTCAGACTCCCTCAGCGGCCGCGCCGACTCGTACAGAATGGCGACCGTTCCTTTTTCAAGGCGATAGAGACGGGCTCTCACATTCGTCCCGCCGAAATCCAGCGCCAGTGCCTCCCCTTCCTCCCGACCCGTCGGCAGGTCGATAAAGGCAGGCAGCATCTTTAGAGATGACTGGCTGTCGCCCTTTACACCGTCATCCAAATCATAGCGGAAGGCCGACTCCACGCGCCGCAGCCGCTCTGTGCCGATGGTGAAATCACCGATGGCCATCTGAATAACATTTGTATCGATTATTACAGCCATCAGTCGTTCTCCTTCGGGGCGAATTCTTCTCCACCGTCTTCGGCAGTCGGATTCTCCAGCAGCTTTTCCTTTACCCGGACGGTCACTCTGGTGATGCTCATTCGCTCCACCTCTTCGACGGTATATTCCGCCTCATCGGTGACAGCACAGGCTCCCACTACCGGCGGAGCCTCTATCTGTCCATAGAGCCAGCCGCCCAGTGTATCTACATTTTCATCATCAATATGGAGGTCGAACTCTTCGTTTACTTCCTCTATGGAGAGGCGTCCCCAGACGGAGTATAGACCGGGGCCCTTCTCCTCTATGCTGGCGCGCTCGTTGTCAAACTCATCCTGTATCTCGCCTACCAGCTCCTCGATGATATCCTCGATGGTGGCCATGCCGGCGGTACCGCCGTACTCATCCACTACGATTGCCAGCTGTGAGCGGGTCTTCTGCATGGTCTTCAGCAGCCGCGATACGGACATGGACTCCGGTACCACCAGCGCCCGACGAGCCAGACGGCGCAAATTCGGACGCCGCCCATGAGTGATAGCATCCAGCAGGTCTTTCGTATGCAGGAAGCCGATGATATCATCCTTGCCCTCACGGCAGATAGGATAGCGGGTTCGCTGCTCCCGGACGGCCACCCGGATGTTTTCCTCTATGCTGTCCTCCAGATAGAGGCAGGTCATTTCGGTACGAGGAGTCATGATGTCGCGGACATCAGTATCGGAAAACTCGAAGACATTATCGACGAAATCAAACTCCGTCTTGTCAATAAAGCCCTGCTTGTGGCTCTCCTCCATGAGTATCCTTATTTCGTCTTCGGAGTGAGCTTCCTCGGTCTCTGTGACCACAGACAGTCCCATCCACCCGGCGACGGTATTTGCCACATGGTTCAGGAACCAGACAAAGGGATATGTCAGCTTTTGAAACAGCAGCAGAGGCGCGGCAATGGTCAGCGTCACCCGCTCTGCCGACTGGATTGCCATATTCTTCGGCACCAGCTCACCAAGCACGATATGAGATGCCGTGATAGCCGCAAAAGCCAGGGTAAAGGAAATAGTATGTCCTACCGCTTCGCCTAATCCCAGCTGCAGACATACCGGCATTATCCATGAAGCCACCATAGGCTCACCCACCCAGCCGAGGCCAAGGGAGGTAAAGGTAATGCCCAGCTGCGTAACCGACAGGGAAACGTCGATGTGCTCCACCAGATTTTTCGCGTAGACAGCCTGCTTGTTGCCCTGCTGACAGAGCATCTCCAGCTGACTGGGACGAACCTTCGCAATGGCGAATTCCGCCGCTACGAAAAAGCCGTTCATAAAAATCAGGAAGATTATTACCAGTGCATCAAACAGAATCGAAAACAGATCCACAGGAATCTCCTTCTCATTTATTACTTCAGATTATTCGCCCTTCAACAGCTGTGGACGAATGTTCAACTTACGGGTTATCGTCTGGAACTTATCTTTCTCCCGCGGGTCCAGCATCGTTACGACCATGCCTTCTGCTCCGGCTCGTCCGGTACGACCGGCACGATGGAGGTACATCGCCGCTGTGTCGGGGATATCGAGATTGAATACTACATCTACATCGGGGATGTCCAGTCCGCGGGCAGCAATATCCGTGGTGAGCAGCAGCTTTACCTTGCCGGACTTCAGAGCCGCCACCGCCGACTGTCTGTCCTGCTTACCCTGTCGTCCTACCAGCGAGGCTATCTTCAGCCCTTCGTAAGTCAGCTTGCCGGACACCCAGTCAACATTAGAGCTTCGTCCGACGAAAACAAGACCCCGCTTTACCTCCAGACTCCGAACGAGTCGGCGGATGTTGTCTATCTTCTCACGGAAAGAAGCCTGTCGGATATAGTGGGTTATTCCCTCCGGCATTGCCATTCTGCCGCCTACTGTGAGATGCTCAGGCTCACCCAGGAAGCTCACCCGCTCCAGTGCCTTCGGGGAGGCAGTGGCTGAGAAACAGAGAGTCTGGAGCTTCTCTACCGGCGGCAGCAGCTTCATCATGTCGGCCAGTATCGTCAGATTCTGGTCATCCAGCATCCTGTCAAACTCATCGAGGATGAGGACTTTGACGGAGCCCAGCTTCAGCTTCTTCATGCGAGCCAGCTCGATTATCCGACCGGGAGAGCCGACGATGATATGCGGCTTCTTCTTCAGCTTCTCTATCTGACGGGCGATATTGGCTCCGCCGATAAGCTGTTGTACCTTCAGCGACCCGGCTCCCGCCTCGGCCAGCTTCTGTAGCACGCCTGATATCTGAATACACAGCTCATAGGTCGGCGCGAGAATGACCGCCTGCGTCTCCTCCCGACTGCTGTCCAACCGACTGAACAGCGGAGCCAAGAATGCCAGCGTCTTGCCGGTACCGGTCGGCGCGGTCACTACCAGATTTTCTCCGGCCAGCTGCCGGGGGATGGCTGCCTCCTGTACAGGCGTAGGCTCCGTAAGGCCAAGCTCCTTCATGGCAAAGACAAATTCATCAGCCACATTCAAGGCTGTCCATTTTACCATATTCTATATTCCTCTCATTTCACGATTTAGCATCAATATTACATGTACATACAAATTCTTAACAAATAATTATAATGCTAATGTTCAGGAAATTGCAAGGCAATTTCACTCTGTCTGGCAGACGCAGAATCTTTCATAAAAAATATCCGCCGTACATCATCTGCACAGCGGATAATTTTTTGATATAACATTATTGTTTTCCCAGTCTGTGAGATGCCTCAGCTTTCCTCCATAGCTCTCACAGCCTCTTCTGTATCAAGGCAGGGCATGGTGAAGCTGATGCGGGTGCCTTTGCCAAGGTCACTCTCCAGCACCAGCTCGAAGCCGTGTATTCTGGCAATTTCCCGAGCAATAGACAGCCCAAGTCCGGTACCGGGCTTGCTGCCCTCACCGGCATGAGTTCTCGCCTTATCCACCCTGAAGAACCGGTCGAACACCTTCGGCTGATCCTCTTTGGCAATACCGATACCGGTATCGGCTACAAAGACAGTGACTCTGTCACCATTTCGCACTGAGCCCAGCTCTATGCTGCCGCCCTCAGGGGTATACTTGATGGCATTTTCCAAAAATACCCGCAGAAGCTCCTTCAGCATAAACTCATCGGCTTCCACGATAGCCGGCGCATTCTGCTTCAGCTCTACGGTGTGGGACTCCGTCACCCGCTTTGCTTTCGTTCCTATTTCGGTAAGCAGCTCTTCCAAATCTACCGGAGCCAGCTTCACCACCTGACGCTTCAGGTCGGCTCTGGCAAGGAACAGCAGATTTTCCAAAAGATGCTGCATATTTTCCGCTTCGGAGCTTATGGCCTCCACGCATTCCTTCATAGTCTCCGGATCGGAGGCTCCCCAGCTCTTCAGCATATCGATATAGCCGCGAATGACCGTCACCGGCGTCCTCAGCTCATGAGAAGCGTCGGATACGAAAGCCCTCTCATGCTCAAAGCCCTGCTCCAGCCTCTCCAGCATGTGATTGAAGGTATCGATTAGCTCGGACAGCTCATCGTGTACCTCTGATTCCGGTATTCGCTTCGACAGGTCGCCTATTTCCAGCTCCCGGGCAGTCCGGGTAATGGTGGCAATGGGCTGCAGTGTCCGCTTGCTTACCATAATACCGGCAACAACTGCAATACCGAGACCGATGAGGCAGGCAATGAACACTATATTCTGCAGTCGCAGCAAGAACTGCCGCTCAGCTGTTATCGTCCGCAGGAAATGCAGCTCAAAACCAACGCCGTCCCAGACTACTTTTCGGACATCATAATACAGGTAGTAGTTCTCGAAGGCCGATACCTCTCGTGAGGAACTGCCCATGACCCAGAAGGGCTTATCCTGCAAAATATTGGTGCGTACATCCTCCAGCGACGGGAAGTTCTGCGCTCCGTCAAAGACCAGCACGCCATCTTCGTTGACAACGCGCAGGACTACACCGGGAATTATCGAGCCTTCATCTCGCAGGCTGCGCAGAAAGCGCGCCCGCTTCCTGATGTCTACCTCTTGCTGCTGACCACCGCTCTGCTCCTGATGCGTATCGATTACCGACTCGTGGCAGCTCATACTTTTTCCCCGGTACCGGGCCCGTCGCATTTCCGGCAGAGGCGGTGCGTTCTTCGGCATCTTCTCCGGGTCGGCCAGCTCGATGGCCAGCAGGGTATTCTCGATGGTCTGCTCCAGCTCTGACCGCGCCTGATGGTAGACGGTGAAGTATATTCCGGCGGATGTTATCATCTGCGTGATGAAGAGGATGACCGCCAGAATAGCCACGTGTACCAGCGTCAGCTTGGTCGATATGCGCAGGTGCCGTAATCGGGATTTAATCCCTGATAACATAGCCTATTCCTCTCATGGTGTGTATGTACTTCTCCTGAGCTATGTCATCTATCTTTGACCGGAGATAGCGGATGTAGACATCCACCACATTAGTATCACCGATATAGTCGTAGCCCCAGACTTCCTGAAGTATCTGATTGCGGCTGAGGACAGTCCGCTTGTTGCGCAGCAGATATTCCAGCAGCAGATATTCCTTCTTGGTGAGTTCTATCTTTTCGCCCTTCAGAGTGACTTCGTAGCTGTCCGTGTACATTACCAGCTCACGGCAGACGAGGCGGGGGCCGCCGTGACCGTTTTCCTCATTGGAGGGATGATAGTTTCGCAAAGTAGCTCTGATACGGGCCAGCAGCTCCTTCGGCTCAAATGGCTTCGTCAGATAGTCGTTGGCTCCGCAGTCGAGACCGTTCACCTTGTCATCAATGTCATCTCTGGCCGTCAGCATGATGATGGGGATATCCGAAAGCTTCCGCACTGCCGTGCAAATCTCAAAGCCGTTCATCTCCGGCAGCATGACATCGAGAAGCACAAGGTCGTAGTCCCCCTGAGCAATCCGCTCATAGGCCCGGCGCCCGTTGACCTCCGTTTCGGTGAGGAAGCCTTCATGCTCCAGCTGCATCTGAATGAAGCGGGCAATTCGCTGCTCATCCTCTACAATCATTATCTTGGTTTTCTTGGGGGTATCTGACATTGCTATCCCTCCCATTATTTAATCCTTATTTCCTGCTGTATACCAGCCGCAGCTGCGGTCTTCCCTGCGGCTCCCGCGGCGGCACCTTCGCCGCCATTGGCCGTTTATTCTTTTCTTCATTGTGAATGCTGATATTCGACAGCATTCCCACCGCCGCCATCGTCACCATCAGCGAGGTACCGCCGTAGCTGATAAAGGGCAGCGGCACGCCGACTACCGGGAAGAAGCCGGCAATCATCAGCATGTTTACTACACCCTGCCCCACCAGCAGGAAGGTTATTCCCGCCGCCAGGAACTGTCCGAAGGAATCCTTTGCCTTATAGGATATCCGCTGGCCGTAGTAAGCCAAGGCAAGGAAGAAGATGAATACCAGCACCGCTCCGGCGAAGCCCTGCTCCTGACACCAGATGGAGAACGCAAAGTCTGTGTGAGCTTCCGGCAGGTATTTATACTTGCTGATGCCCTGTCCGACACCCATACCCATCCAGCCGCCGGAACCGATAGCCGACATAGACTGGATTATCTGATAGCCGGCATCATCCGGGTCTGACCAGGGGTCAAGGAATGATATGAATCGCTTTATTCGGTATGGCTGCATCATGAGAATGATGGCACCCATGCCCATAGCGCCCATGAAAAGGTTCTTTTTCACATATCCCGGCAGGGCCGAGCAGAGGAGCATCACCGCCGGGATACCGGCCACGATTGCCGCCGTGGCGCCGTCCGGCTCCTGCTCTACGAGAACAGTTACCGCCATTACCAGTCCGCCCTGCCCCAAATAGTCCTTCCACTGCTTCAGTCTCTCACCCTGAGCAGCCACTGCCGCTGTGATGAGGATGGTAATGAGCTTGGCAAATTCCGACGGCTGCAAAGTGACGGGGCCCAGCCGCAACCAGCGCTTTGCGCCGTTTACTTCCTCTCCGACGATGAAGACCATCACCAGCATTACTATCACTCCGGCGGTTGCCGGCGTGATGAAATTGCGCAGCTTGTGATAGTCCAGCCACTGGAATATTCCGAAGGCCAGCAGACCTATCACAACATTTATTATGTGTTTCTTTAAGAAAAAGTATGGGGAGTCAAAATCAGTTATCCCCAGAAAAAAGCTGGAACTGAAAATGTTGATAGTCCCGATAACAAGCAAGCCAAAAACGACCCCGAGCAGTGCCTCGCGGTCGCTGAGCCAAAAGCGGCGGGGGCTCTCCCCCCGAGCCTTCCGTTCGGCAAGTATATCGCTTGCCGCTCGGGAGCTTTCTCTCATGGGAAATACACCTCACAGCGATTTATCTTCTCGCCGAAGCGGGAGAATTTTCGCTCGTACTCAGTCTCGATATTGTCCGGACGATTCTCCGCATGAAGGTCGTAAGAAACATCCTCTACTCTCAGTCCGGTCTCTCTGAACTCTTCAAGGGAGAAATCAAACAGGGGACGATTATCCGTCTTGAAGCATATCTTGCCGCCGGGAGCGAGGATTTCTCCGTAGCGAGCCAAAAAGCTGCGATGAGTCAGCCGCCGCTTTGCATGGCGCGCTTTCGGCCAAGGGTCGCAGAAGTTGATATAGAATCCGCTGACCTCGCCGGGAGCAAATATCTTCTCCAGATTGTTGATATCAAAGACGAGCAGACGCACATTAGTCAGGGGCGGCTCCATGGCCTTCAGCTTCTTGGCTGCTGAGTAGAGCACCACCTGCTGTGCCTCAATACCGATGAATATAGCCTCGGGATCTCTGGCTGCCAGCTGAGTGATGAAATCCCCCTTACCGGTGCCCAGCTCCACATAGAGACGAGTGTCAGTGCCGACACCCATCACCTCACGCCAGCGGCCTCGCTGCGTCTCATCCGCCGGCTGCTCCTTCGGATAGACGAAATCATACTCGGCAATGGCCTCACTAACCCAGGGCTTGTTCCGCAAACGCAAATCTATATCTTCCTTTCAAGTATCAGTTCTTTTCCAAACCATATTTTTTCAGGTAACGATAGAGAGTTACCCTGCTTACATTCAGCATATTGGCCAGACGGCTCACATTGCCGCCGGCAGCCTGCCAGGCTTTGACGAATATATCCCGGTCTTCCTTCCACTTGGTATCCGGCTGGATATCGCCCATGAGGTTGATGTCCGAAGGCCTTATCACTTCGCCCACCGTATTGAAGAATGCCTGCTCCACCACATGCTGCAGCTGTTTGATGTTGCCCGGCCAGTCATAGGACTCCAGCAGCTTCAGTGTATCGTCGGCTATCTTCTTCACCGGCATCTGATGGAGCTCCGCCTGCTCGGCAATAATATGCTCCACCAGCTCGGGAATGTCCTCCCGACGGGAGCGGAGAGGCGGTACCCGGATAATGCTCCGGGCAACTATCTCATAGAGATCTCTGTCAAAGAGTCCCCGCTCAGTCAGTCGCTTCAGGTCGCTGTCGCAGGCGGCAATGATACGGACGTCAATGGGACGGTATACATCCTCGTTGACTCGCTGGCTTGCCCCTCTCAGGAGATTTGCGGCCAGCTTCGCTGCCAGGTTTTTCGGCAGACTCTCTATCTCATCAAGGAACAGGGTTCCGCCGAGAGCCAGCTCCAGACGACCGGGATGGCTCACATCGCCTGATACTGCCACACCGAAAAGTTCCTGCTCCAGCAGCTCCGGAGTGGTATCCCCGCAGCGCATAGTGATAAGAGGGCCGGCTGCCCGGGGACTGGCTCGATGAATACCGTGAGCCATTCGCTGCTTGCCGGTGCCGGATTCGCCCTGCAGCAATATATGATGGCGGTTCTTTGCGACCCGCGCCGCCTTTTCCTGCATAGTGCGGAATCCGGTGCCCTCACCAACCATGGATGAGAGACTGTACTTCGCCGTGTAGCCGGCAGCATGAGCAACCAGCGTCCTCAGGTCTTCAATAGGCATGGAGACAACGACAACGCTGGATACATTCTTATCAGTCTTATTCTTTATCGGAACTACAGTGGTAATATCTTCATAGGTCTTTGCTTCGGTTATCCAAGTGACCTCTTTGTTATGGGATGGAACGCCGTCAAAGCCTTTGTATATCGGTGTATGGTGATAGTTCAGCACTACATCGTTTAGATTTACCGGCTTCGTTCCATCACCGGATTTACCGGCATCAATAGCTGCCAGTCGGCTGACACCCAACTTGTTTGTATAGGCGACCTGACCGCCTGGCATAACCTGATATACGGCAAAAGGAGTAGCATCGAGGATAGCCTCCTGCGCCTTGATAAGCTCAGAATTCGACAGCTCATCGGTAAGCGCCCGACGAAGGGTCATGAGCATAGCCATGACCGCCTCCTGCGGCTTTGCCTCCGGAGTATTTACATTGATGGTAAGGGTGTAGCGGCGATGTCCGCCGATGATGACCGGTGCTGAGCAGGTATCCATTTCCTGACACTCTTCTATCCAGATTTCCGGTCCGTAGAGCCAGAATGGCACCTTGTGTCTGGCCGCCAACGCTATACTGGTAGCGCCGATGTCCTCCTGCCCCATTTTTGCCCCTTCGATGGTATCATCGGAATTGATTAGGAAGAAGGGCTGTGCGAAGCTCTTGATTACAACATTATCCTCATCCAGCAGCAGGAATGTCAATCGGAATTTCCGGAAGAACTCCCTTACATCGGCTACCAGAGATGTCAGATAGTCGATAGCCTTGCGGTGACGCTCCTGACGAAGCTGCAGATTCTCTCTGGTGACCTTCTGTACCTGAAAGCTGCCGTGGGGAGATATTCCCTGCATTCTGCTTTCCTGCCAGGACTGAGCTACCAAGGGATGAACATTAGGATCGATTATCCCTTCATCAACAAACTTCCGGTAATATCCATACAGTTTATTTCTGCTGCGGTTTTCTCTTATCATATCGAGCCTCCACCGTCTTGATTTCTTTACATATATACAGTCAAACTACAGAATTAATCAAATTTTCCTTCATACATTTTAACAGTCATCTTATTCAGATGCAATAAATACCTGAAAAAAGTTACATTTTTTGTAAAGTTTTTTGTAAACGAAGCCTGGTATGAACGAGATTGTTACAATCACCAACTCTCTCCCGGATGAATATCCCAAAAATATATAAAAAACAGGCTGCCGCAAATGCAGCAACCTGTCGCATAAATCTATGAATTTTTCGTCAGGCAATGATGACCATGTCATCACGATGAACTACCGGCTGACCATCGCTTTTCGGTATTTGTGCAGCTATTTCACTGCTGGAAAGCCCGGCAATGCTCTCGATAGTCTTGCTGTCGTATCGAACGACGCCACGAGCTATCTCCCGACCCATCAGGTCGATGATTCGGACAGTTGCTCCGGTATCAAAACAGCCTTCAACCGTCTTCACTCCGGCCGCCAGCAGGCTCTTGCCCTTGACTCTGAGCGCCGTAGCACAGCCATCATCAACGGTGATAGCACCATCAAGACGACGACCAAAGGCAATCCAGCGTTTTCTCAGCTTCAGGCGAGCTTCCTTCGGTGCAAAGAGAGTGCCGATTTCCTCTCCCGCCACGACGCTGTGCAGGACACCATCCACTTCGCCTTTGGCGATGACCATTGCTACACCAGCTGACATAGCAATCTTCGCCGCATCTATCTTCGTCATCATACCGCCGGTACCCAGCGAGGAACCTGCGCCGCCGGCTATCCGTTCAATATCCGGAGTTATTTCTTCTACCCGATGAATCAGTGTCGCAGTCGGATCACTGGAAGGATTAGCCGTATAAAGACCGCCGATATCGCTGAGGATAATGAGGAGGTCAGCCTCCACCAAAGTAGCAACCATTGCCGAAAGGTTGTCGTTATCGCCTATCTTCAGCTCATCGGCCGATACAGCGTCATTCTCATTGATGATGGGCACTACTCCCAGCTCAAGGAGCCTGCCGAGGGTACGGCGGGAATTGGCATAGAGATTATGATGAACCGAGTTCTCCTTCGTCAGGAGCACCTGTGCTACCGTCTGACCGTATTCATCAAATAGCCGCTCGTAGATACGGAGAAGTATTCCCTGACCTACCGCAGCCAGTGCCTGCTTCTCGGCTACATCCTTCGGCCGCTCACTGTAGCCGAGGCGAGCCATACCGGCACCAACGGCACCGGAAGTAACGAGGATGACCTGATGACCGCTGTTCTTCAGGTCGCTGAGCTCCCTTACCAGCTTCTCAAGACGGTTCAGATTGAGCTGGCCGTTCTTGTAGGTGATTGTAGAAGTTCCGACCTTAACAACGATGCGGCTTGCCTTGGCCAGCCGCTCACGCTCCCCGCTCACGGCAGTTCCACCGCAGGCTTTTTCAGCTTAGGATTTTTGCGGAACAGCAGCGCATTGTGACCAATCTTCTGAACGAGGTCACAGTCAACTCGCTCTGCCAGCATTTCAATGGCATCCCCCGGCTCCTCCGGGCAGTTCTGAAGTACCCGAACTTTGATGAGTTCACGCTTGGCAATCGCCTCGGTAGCTGCACTGACAACAGTGGGAGTGATGCCTTCCTTGCCGATGTTTACCACCGGGTCCATAGTCATTCCATGTGAGCGCAGAAAGGCTTTCTGCTTTCCGGTTAGTGTATTTCTAATCATATTATCACCTTATTCGTGCCACTCAAATTCCATATCGCCGACATGGACGGTGTCGCCTTCTTTGACGCCTCTGGCCCGCAGCTTTGCATCGAGACCCTTCATGCGCCAGATATACTGGAAGCGACGGAGCGCATCTTTGTTGCCAAAGTTGGTCATCGCTACAATCTTCTCAATATTCTTATTGTGGACAATAAAGTCTGCGTGGTCATTGCGGGTAATGGTTACGGCATCGGCATCGGCTATAGCGCTGTCAAGGTCGTAATTCTTTACCCCTTCCTGCTCTTCTTCCGGCTCTTCCACATAGTTATCCAGCTCGGTTGCTACATGGTCGATGAGAGCCTTCAGACCCTGATGAGCAGCAGCGGAAATCTCAAAAAACTCTATACCCTCAGAAAGAGCCAGCGTGCGCAGGTCATCAAGATGCTCCTGAGCACTGGGAATATCTATCTTGTTAGCGACAAGAATCTGCTTCTTCCGGGAAAGCTTGGCACTATACTTTGCCAGCTCCTCATTAATGCGGCGGTAATCCTCCACCGGGTCTCTGCCCTCGATGCCGGATGCATCAACGATGTGCAGAATAAGCTTCGTCCGCTCGATATGGCGAAGGAAGTCATGGCCAAGGCCCACGCCTTCGGCCGCACCGTCGATAAGACCGGGAATATCGGCCATTACGAAGCTCTTGTCTTCCTCGACTCGAACTACGCCCAATACCGGAGTAAGGGTAGTGAAGTGGTACTCGGCAATCTCCGGACGAGCCGCACTGACGGCAGCAATAAGGCTGGACTTTCCTACTGAGGGATAGCCTACCAGACCGACATCTGCCAGCACCTTCAATTCGAGAATAAGGTCTTTTGCCTCGCCCGGCTCGCCGAACTCAGCAAAGGACGGTGCTCTGTTGGCACTGTTGGAGAACTTCGCGTTGCCGCGGCCGCCTCTGCCGCCCTTGGCAATAACCGCCCGCTGCCCGACCTCCGTCAGGTCAGCCAGGATATCGCCGGTAGCTTCGTCCTTGACAATAGTTCCGGGGGGAACTCGTACAAGACAGGGCTCAGCATTTGCTCCGTACTGATTCTTTATATCTCCGTTTTCGCCTTTGGCGCCGGAGAACTTGCGATGGAAACGGAAATCCAGCAAAGTGTTCAGGTTTTCGTCTACAACGAAAATGATATCTGCGCCACGGCCTCCGTCTCCGCCGGAGGGACCGCCGTTGGGCACGAATTTTTCCCGACGGAATGCGGCCTTTCCATCGCCGCCATCGCCGGCTTTTACATGTACTTTTGTGCGATCGATAAATTGCACGGTGGTTTCCTCCTAATAGAAAATAAAGGGCGAATCAACGCAAATGCACTGATCCGCCCCTTTTTGAATGTCGAATTACTCAACCGCGTAAACGCTGATCTGGCGCTTGTCGCGGCCTTTCCGCTCGAACTGGACCTTACCAGCAATCTTAGCGAAAAGGGTATCATCCTTACCGATGCCAACATTGTTGCCCGGGTGGAAGTGCGTACCACGCTGGCGAACGAGGATGCTGCCGGCGGTTACGATAGTGCCCTGATGCGCCTTGACGCCCACACGCTTGGATTCGCTGTCGCGACCGTTACGGGTGCTGGATACGCCTTTCTTATGAGCAAAAAGCTGAAGATCAAATTTAATCAAGGTGGTTCACCCCCTGTGACTTTCTTTCGTAAAGGCATTACGCCATAATTTCTTTGATTCGGACGGCTCCGGGACTAGCCTCTGCAACACCGGCAAATCCCAGACGCACTGTCTCAAATATAGCTTCTGTCAGCTCATCGGGATCCCCTATAAGCTTTACCTGCAAGTCACCGCTCGGATCTATTGAATAGTCAATTTCCCGATGCAGATGCTCACTCAAGCCAACTATAGCGGACTGTGCCAGAACCGATATTCCTGCACAAACGATATCCTTGCCCTTCACTGCCGTGCCACTATGACCCGACACGTGCATGGCTGATATCATTCCGGCTGAGTTTCTCCGGAGCTCTATTTTAATCATAGGCTATTAAGCCTCAATCTTCTCGATGGAAACCTTGGTGTAGGGCTGACGATGACCCTGACGACGACGATAGTTTGCCTTAGCCTTGTACTTGAAGACGAGAATCTTCTTTGCCTTGCCCTGAGCTACTACCTTGCCGGTTACCTTAGCACCGGCTACCAGCGGCTGACCAACGGTCACGCTGTCGCCTACGACGGTGAGAATCTGGTCGAATACGACCTCTGCGCCCTCTTCGCCTTCGAGCTTCTCGACGAAAATCACATCACCCTCAGCGACCTTGTACTGCTTGCCGCCGGTTTTAATGATTGCATACATTCTTAAATACACCTCCCTGTCTGTGAACTCGCCGACTATGGCTGACCTGTCATGAATAGCAAAGCCTTTCATGACCTGCCAATTCTGGAGCCTCGCCGTGCGGTTGGGGAAAGACCGGATTTCGCGCGTCGCATGGCAACTGCCCTTATCCATAATGGTCTTCACACACCGAAAAAACGCGCAGAAACTACGCGACTTTTCATCCGTGCAATAATACCATGCTGTTACCCTTGCTGTCAAGAAAATTTTAAAAAAGGGAGCTTTAAAAAAGCTGGTTTTCTTACAGGCATTTTTCTTCGCAACTATTATAGAGAAAAGGGCCTGTGAAAAAATGAATGCTCATTTTTCACAGACCCTTGAATATTCGTTATTGCCTTTTATCAGGACATGGCCATATCGTCGACAATGTCTTCTTCCGGTACATCGAAATCAATTGCATCCTCTTCGGGAGCATCGGGATCGTATACCTTCAGGCTGCGATAGCGGCCCATACCTGTACCAGCCTTGATGAGCTTGCCGATGATGACATTCTCTTTGAGGCCGATAAGGGGATCCACCTTGCCTTTGATAGCAGCGTCGGTAAGAACGCGAGTGGTCTCCTGGAAGGATGCTGCCGACAGGAAGGAGTCGGTAGCAAGGGATGCCTTGGTGATACCAAGGAGAATCGGCTTAGCAACAGCCGGCTCGCCGCCGTTCTCAATAACCTTGGCATTTGCTGCCTCGAAGGAATTGATATCGGCATACTCGCCCGGCAGATAATCGGTGTCACCGGATTCCTCAATCTTCACCTTGTGAAGCATCTGACGAACCATGACCTCGATGTGCTTGTCGTTAATTTCAACACCCTGAGACTTGTAGACCTTCTGTACCTCGTAAACGATGTAACGCTGAGTGTCCTTCAAGCCGCAGATGCGGAGAATATCGTGGGGGTTGACAGAACCTTCGGTAATCTTGTCACCGGCCTTGATGTCCTTGCCGTCAATCTTGGCCAGATGTGCACCGTAAGGAATGACATACTCTTTGGCTTCGCCTTCGGCCGGAGTGATTGTAACCTTGCGGGAACCCTCTTCGTTGATGACCTCGGCATGGCCGCCGATTTCGGAGATGATTGCATATCCTTTCGGCTTGCGTGCCTCGAAGAGCTCCTCGACACGGGGAAGACCCTGGGTAATATCGTCACCTGCGACACCACCGGAGTGGAATGTACGCATGGTAAGCTGAGTACCCGGCTCACCAATGGACTGAGCGGCGATGATACCGACAGCTTCACCGACCTCGACCTCAGAAGCGTTGGCCAGGTCACGGCCATAGCACTTGATGCAGACGCCGTACTGAGACTTACAGGTAAGTACGCTGCGGATGGTAACGGTATCACGGACGGCAACGATGCGGTCAGCCAAAGCCTCATCGATATCATCGTTGACACGGGCGATGACTTCGCCGGTTTCTTCATTGATGATGTCTTCAGCCAGAACACGGCCGACGATACGATCCTTCAGAGGCTCGACAACGCCAACGCCGTCGGTGATGACCTGAACTTCGATACCGCGGACATTGTTGTTGCGGAACTTCAGCTCGCGAGCATCGCTCTCGAGGACCTTGAGGATGTTCTCCTCGTCCAGAACTGTATCTGCTTCCAGAATGACCTGACCTTCGGAGTCGAGAACCGGAGAAGTAATCTTCTTGCCGGCCATCTCCTTGATGACGGTCTTCTGAGCCTCGGCACGCTCCTCATCATCAGGAGTACCGAGGATAACAGTCTCGGAAACCATTGCATTTCCGATAACAGCCTCGCTGAAGGCAAGGGAGCCGCGGATGACAATCTCACGAACGTCATTCTCAGCCAGAGCCTCAAAGTCAGGCTCGGAAATAACGGTATCCTTCGGGATGATAACCTCTTTCTCGCCGGTCTCCTTGTTGACGGAGACAGCATCGGCACCAAGAACGCGGCCAAGCAGGAGATCGTAGAGATGCTCCAAAGCGTCCGGAGTGGACTCGGCCAGACGGGCACGAGCACGAATGAGGTTGATGGTTATGATATCGCAGTCCTCTTCACGGACGATGACATCCTGAGCGACGTCGACAAGACGGCGGGTCAGGTAACCGGAGTCTGCCGTACGAAGTGCGGTATCGGCGAGACCCTTTCGAGCACCGTGAGAGGAAATGAAGTAATCTGATACGGTAAGTCCTTCACGGAAGTTTGCCGTGATAGGAACTTGGATGGTCTTACCGGACGGGTCGGCCATAAGACCGCGCATACCGGCCAGCTGACGCATCTGCTTTTCGTTACCGCGGGCACCGGAGTGAGCCATCATGAAGATCGGATTGAAGGGATCCATATGCTCCATCATTGCGGCGCCGACCTTATCGGTGGCATCGCTCCAGAGAGCGCAGACCTTGGTGTAGCGCTCATCATCGGTAATGAGACCACGGTTGAAGAGACGCTCAATCTCGCCAACCTTCTTCTCGGTCTCGCTGATGATGACCTTCTTCTTAGGCGGTACGATAACATCGGAGATTGCTACGGTCATACCGGCGATGCAGGCGTAGTGATAGCCGAGGTTCTTAACCTGGTCGATTACTACTGCAGTCTTGGAAGCACCGAACTTCTCAAAGCAATTGGCAACCAGCTGACCCAGCTGCTTCTTGCCCATGCGAATACCCAGCGTCCACTCACCGGTCTCCTTGTCCTTCTCAAAATAGCGAATCTCAGGAGGAAGTATTTCGTTGAAAATCATGCGACCGAGGGAGGTACGAACCATGCCGTAGCCCTCGATACGAGTGCGAATCTCAGCCTGGAGATCGAGCTCCTGATGCTGATATGCCAGCAGAGCTTCCTGAATACCGGTCACTACGCGACCCTCGCCTTTTGCACCGGGACGGAGAATGGTGAGGTAGTAGGAACCGAGAACCATATCCTGTGTCGGAACGATGATGGGATGACCATCTTTCGGAGCCAGAATGTGGTTAGCCGCAAGCATGAGGATACGAGCCTCAGCTTGAGCCTCAGCGGACAGCGGCAGATGGATAGCCATCTGGTCACCGTCGAAGTCAGCATTGTATGCAGTACAAGCCAGCGGATGAAGCTTCAGGGCGCGACCCTCGGTGAGGATAGGCTCGAAAGCCTGAATACCGAGGCGATGAAGCGTCGGGGCACGGTTCAGGAGAACCGGATGCTCCTTGATTACCTCTTCGAGGCAATCCCAAACCTCAGGCTTCATGCGCTCAACCATGCGCTTTGCAGTCTTGATGTTGCCTGCGGCACCGCTCTTGCAGAGGGTCTTCATAACGAAAGGCTTGAAGAGTTCGAGAGCCATTTCCTTCGGCAGACCGCACTGGTGGAGCTTCAGCTCAGGACGTACAACGATAACGGAACGACCGGAATAGTCAACACGCTTACCGAGGAGGTTCTGACGGAAGCGACCCTGCTTACCCTTCAGCATATCGGAGAGGGACTTCAGGGGGCGATTACCCGGGCCGGCAACCGGACGGCCGCGACGGCCGTTGTCAATGAGGGCATCTACTGCTTCCTGCAGCATACGCTTCTCATTGCGGACGATAATATCGGGAGCACCAAGCTCCAAAAGGCGCTTGAGGCGGTTATTACGATTGATGACGCGACGATAGAGATCGTTCAGGTCACTGGTAGCAAAGCGGCCGCCATCCAGCTGAACCATCGGACGAAGCTCCGGCGGAATTACCGGCACAACATCCATAACCATCCAGGAAGGCTTGTTGCCGGACTTGCGGAAAGCCTCGACAACTTCCAGACGGCGGATAGCTCTGATGCGCTTCTGTCCGCTGGAGCCAGCCAGCTCCTCACGAAGCTCCTTGCTCATAGTCTCAAGGTCGAGCTCCATCAGCAGTTCTTTTACTGCCTCGGCGCCCATGCCGACACGGAAATCAGCACCGTACTTCTGGCGGGCTTCATGGTACTCGTTCTCGGTCAGGAGCTGGCACTTTGCCAAAGGAGAAGTGCCAGGGTCGAGAACTATGTAAGAAGCGAAGTAGAGAACCTTTTCAAGAGAGCGCGGAGAAATATCAAGGATGAGACCCATGCGGCTGGGGATACCCTTGAAATACCAGATATGGGAAACAGGAGCAGCCAGCTCTATGTGACCCATGCGCTCACGGCGAACCTTAGCCTTGGTGACTTCTACGCCGCAGCGGTCGCAGACTACACCCTTATAGCGGATGCGCTTATACTTACCGCAATGGCACTCCCAGTCACGGGTAGGTCCGAAAATGCGCTCGCAGAAAAGACCATCACGCTCCGGCTTCAAGGTGCGGTAATTGATGGTTTCCGGCTTTTTGACCTCGCCCTTGGACCACTCGCGGATTTTTTCCGGAGAGGCCAGAGCGATGCGCATACTATCAAAATTATTTACATCCAACAAGGGACCAGCACTCCCTTCTTATTCATCATACAGACCGTCATCGGCGGCATCAAAAGCATCATCTGCGGAGCTCTGCTGCTCTGCCTCAGCCATTTCATCAAGTGAGCTGAACTGAGCAATGAGGTCGTCTCCGTCGAGATCGCCGGTATCCCGAGTCTCGCCTTCCTCAGCCTCAGCCGGTGCACCAACGGAAGGTGCAACGCCGCGGACATCAAGGCCGAGATCGCCGGCTGCATCAACGGTGTCCTCTTCTTCGTCGTCACGGATTTCAATTTCCTTGGCGTCTTCAGAGAGAACCTTGATATCAAGACCGATGGACTGGAGTTCCTTGATAAGAACCTTGAAGGACTCCGGTACACCCGGCTCTGGAATATTCTCGCCCTTAACGATTGATTCGTAGGTCTTTACGCGGCCAACGACATCGTCGGACTTAACAGTAAGAATTTCCTGAAGAGTATGAGCGGCACCATATGCTTCCAGTGCCCAAACTTCCATTTCGCCGAAGCGCTGACCGCCGAACTGAGCCTTACCACCCAGCGGCTGCTGAGTAACGAGGGAGTACGGGCCGGTGGAGCGGGCATGAATCTTGTCATCAACAAGATGATGCAGCTTCAGCATGTAAACGCAGCCGACAGTGACGCGGTTCTCGAAGGGCTCACCGGTACGACCGTCATAAAGTACGGTCTTACCATCTTCAGCAAGTCCGGAAGCACGGATAGTACCGAATACTTCGTTCTCGCCGGCGCCATCGAATACCGGGGTAGCGATATGGATACCGGCTACATCCGGAATCGGCATGCCATTCTTATCGAAGTTGTAGCCTACATCACGAAGGCGCTGCTCAACGGTGGGATCGCCGTTCTTAATCTGGATACCCAGCTCACGAACAGCCATACCGAGATGAGTCTCAAGTATCTGTCCGATATTCATACGGCTCGGAACGCCCAACGGATTGAGCACGATATCTACCGGAGTACCATCCGGCAGGAAAGGCATATCTTCCTGACGCATAATGCGGGAAACGACACCCTTGTTACCATGACGACCGGACATCTTATCGCCGACGGAAATCTTACGCTTCTGGGCGATGTAGACGCGGACAAGACGATTTACGCCCGGCGGCAGCTCATCATTGTTGTCGCGGGAGAAAATCTTCACGTCGACAATCTTACCGGCTTCGCCGTGGGGAACGCGGAGGGAGGTATCGCGAACTTCGCGAGCCTTCTCACCGAAAATTGCCCGAAGGAGATGTTCCTCAGCGGTAAGCTCGGTCTCTCCCTTGGGAGTGACTTTACCGACAAGGATATCGCCGGGGCGAACCTCAGCACCGATGCGGATAATACCTTCGCTGTCCAAATCCTTCAATGCTTCGTCAGAAACATTGGGAATCTCGCGGGTGATTTCCTCAGGGCCGAGTTTTGTATCGCGAGCATCGCATTCATATTCTTCAATATGGATAGATGTGTAGAGGTCACGCTTTACGAGGTTTTCATTCAGGAGAACAGCATCCTCGTAGTTGTAGCCTTCCCAAGGCATGTAGGCAACGATGATGTTGTAGCCGAGAGCCAGCTCGCCGTGGTCAGTTGCCGGACCGTCTGCGATAGGCTGCTTAGCAGCGACGCGGTCGCCCTTGTATACGATAGGAACCTGATTGATGCAGGTGCCCTGGTTGGAGCGCAGGAACTTCTGGAGCTTGTAGGTGTCGATGTCACCATTGTCAGTGCGAATCTTAATCATATCAGCAGTGACATAAATGACCTCACCGGCATGCTTGGCCAGAATCATAACACCGGAGTCGCAGGCGGCCTTGTACTCCATACCGGTACCAACCAGCGGAGCCTGAGTGCGGAGCAAGGGAACTGCCTGACGCTGCATGTTCGCACCCATGAGGGCACGGTTAGCATCATCGTTCTCAAGGAACGGAATCATTGCAGTTGCAATGGAAACAACCTGCTTCGGAGATACGTCCATGTAGTCTACGCGCTCTCTCGGTACCAGCATGGTATCCTGATGATAGCGGGCAGTAACACGGGGATTTACAAAGTTACCGTTCTCGTCCAACGGTTCGTTAGCCTGAGCGATTACGATATCTTCTTCCTCATCGGCAGTCAGATAGCTGACATCCTCAGTGACAACGCCGGTCTCTTTATCAACGCGGCGATACGGAGTCTCCATGAAGCCGAAGCGGTTTACTTTTGCATAGTTGGAGAGAGAACCGATAAGACCGATGTTCGGACCTTCCGGGGTCTCAATGGGGCACATACGACCGTAATGGGAGTTATGAACGTCGCGAACCTCGAAACCTGCGCGCTCACGGGAAAGACCACCGGGTCCCAAAGCGGACAGGCGGCGCTTGTGAGTCAGCTCAGACAGCGGGTTGTGCTGGTCCATGAACTGGGACAGCTGGGAGGAACCGAAGAATTCCTTAACAGCTGCTACGATCGGACGAATATTAATAAGGGTTGAAGGGTTCAGATTCTCGGAATCGGAGGTGGACATACGCTCACGGACGACGCGCTCCACGCGGGAAAGGCCGATGCGATACTGATTCTGCAGGAGCTCGCCGACGGAACGAACGCGGCGGTTTCCCAGATGGTCGATATCATCGGTCTTGCCGACACCGCTCATGAGGTTCAGCAGGTAGCTGATAGAAGCGATGATATCCTCATGGGTGATGGTACGGTTGTAGTAGTCGAGGGTACGGGAGCAAATCATCTTCATGCGGGAAGAATCATCACCCGGTACAGCCTTTACATAAACTACAATGGGTCCCTCAGCACCGAAGAGTGCCTCTTCCCTGTCAGCGGGAATGGCATCAACCATGCTGCGGTCAATTACAGTATCAGCCGGCAGTACAACCTCACCGGTCTCTCTGTCAACGATAGGATCAGCCAGTACCTGACCGATGATACGGCGGCGCCAGCCAAGCTTCTTGGTAATCTTGTAGCGGCCTACGGTAGCCAGGTCATAGCGCTTCGGGTCGAAGAACAGCGCACGCAGGAGCTGCTCGGAGTTGTCGACCGTAGGCGGCTCGCCCGGACGGAGGCGGCGATAGATTTCAATGAGAGCTTCCTCTCTGGAGGTGGTGCTGTCACGCTCCAGAATGGACATAATGCGCGGATCCTCGTCAAAGAGAGCCGCAATATCCTCGTTTCTGGCAAAGCCAAGAGCACGGAGGAAAATAGAAACCGGCAGACGACGGGTGCGATCGATGCGAACATTGATCATATCGCTTACATCGGTCTCCAGCTCAATCCAGGCACCGCGGTTAGGAATAACCGTAGCCTTGTAGAGCTTCTTACCGGATGTATCAATCTCTACTTCATAGTAGGCACCGGGAGAGCGAACCAGCTGACTTACGATTACGCGCTCCGCACCATTTATGATGAAAGTACCGGTATCGGTCATCATGGGGAAATCACCCATGAAGACTTCATTCTCGATAATCTCGTCTGACCGTTGCTTATTTACAAGTCTAACATTCACCCGCAGCGGAGCTGCCATGGTGACATCTCGTTCCTTACATTCATCGAGCTCATACTTCGGTTCACCCAGATGGAAATCGCCGAAAGAAAGCTCATAGTTACCAGTGAAGTCGGAAATAGGAGAAATATCGCGGAAGATTTCTGCCAAGCCTTCCTCAAGGAACCACTTGTAGGAATTCTTCTGGATGTCGAGCAGATTCGGCATCTCCATGACTTCTTTAATCTTGGCATAGCTATACCTGGTTCTCTTACCAACCGGCACAGGATTAAACAAAGACCTTCACCCCTTAGCCAAATTTAGTGACACTAAAAAACGGAAAAAACAGGACTTTCCCAATTTCTTTCCGCCATCTATATAAAAAAGTGCACGGGCAGATCGCATCCGCCCGGAGTGCACAATACCGCTACTTTATGCAATTGTAAATCATACCATCCGAAGTATAGATTGTCAACAACATTTATATATAAATTTTCACAATGCCTTAATTTTTTAAGGAAACGTCCATGCTCCCGGAGCGGAAACCCTCTATATCAATGGTTATGTAGCGAAAGCCCAGCTTTTTTAGATACTCGGTCACAGCCTTTCGCTCTTCTGGCTGAACCAGTCTTGGCAGCTCTTCCGTGTCCACTTCCAGACGGACAATATCGTCGTGACATCTCAGTCGGACATTGTAATATCCCCGGCTTCGGACAAACCGCTCCCCCTCATCTATGCGGCGCAGCAGTTCATAATCCAACTTTTTTCCGTAGGGTATTCTGGTTGCCAGACACGGAGCCGAAGGCTTCTTCGCGGCAGACAGGCCAAACTCTCCTGCCAGCTGCCGAACAGTCTCCTTTTTCAAACCGGCTTCCGCCAGAGGACTTACGACCCCCAACTCTGCCAGAGCTTTCAGCCCCGGCCGATATTCATTGAGGTCATCGGCATTTGTTCCATCCAAAAAGATTGTCTTGTCCGACTTCGACAATTCTGCCAGCACGGCACTCTTCGCCTTTCCGAATATCGTCTTCTTGCAGAGATAGCAGCGGTCAACAGGATTGTACTCAATGCCTGCCTCGCGAAGCTCATCCACATCGACGATGCGATGGACAGCACCCAGTTCCTCTGCCGTTCTCTTTGCTTCCTGCCATTCACCGACAGGATGAAGCGATGTTCGGGCAGTGACTGCGTATACTGCCGCGCCTGTCGCAGTAGCCGCCTCCAACGACAGCCGAAGGACTATGGATGAATCAACGCCGCCAGAATACGCCACCACGATATTATCATAGGCAGCCGCATAACCGGCGAATAATTTATTTATTCCCAGCTCTTCTGACAGCTTCATAAACTTCTCCAAAAGGCCGGCCCGTTTTCCGGGCCAGCTCAGCCACGCTCTCGTACTCCGGAATCCGACGACAGAAATCTCTGCCGCGGACTTCCTTCACCATTGCCTCACCCAGCTCCGTCTTTACTGTGACAACTTCTCTGGGCAGGACGCTCCGCTGCAATTTCAGGCAGCGAATTCCGATGGTCGTGGTCTCCCGGAAGATAATATCTTCCATTTCACTGCGCTTGTCGCGGTCACAGACCACCGACAGCAGATAGGCCGGACGATTTTTCTTCATATATATAGGCTGGAAAAATGCGTCTCTTGCTCCGGAGGCCATCAGCTTTTCCAGTGTATAGCCGAGGGCTTCTCCGGTGGAGTCATCCACATTCGTCTCCAGCAGTACGACTTCATCAGAATCATCCGCCTCATCGCTTTCGATGAGCATCGCCCGTAGGAATGACGGACGTTCATAAGCTCGCTTGCCGGCACCCAGACCAATCTTCTCGATACGGAACGATGACGGCAGCCTGTCAGTCGTCTGCAGCGCAGCAGCGATGGCAGCACCGGTAGGCGTCACCAGTTCGCCTTTCATGTCAGTGATACGGAGCTTCAGGCCGGAGGCTGCTGCGATATTTGCCACAGCCGGCACCGGCACCGGGAGCATTCCATGCTGGCAGCGAATCGACCCAGTACCTTCGCACAATTCCCTTACAACACAGCCGAGACTATCCGGATAACCAAGGTTATCAAGACATACGGCCACCGCCGTAATATCTACTATAGAATCAATCGCTCCCACTTCGTGGAAGTGGACTTCATCTCTCGGCACTCCGTGTGCCTTTGCCTCGGCATCAGCAATAATGTCAAAAATCTTCTTCGCCAGTTTTCTGGCACCCTCGGTCATGGGGGTTCTGTCGAGAATATCAATTATCTCCGGCAGGCCGCGGTGCGCATGGGCATGATGATGCTCATGGGGCTCATGGTGATGCCCGTGTCCACCCTCGTGATGATGGTGTCCGTGACCATGTTCAT
>JAZLHS010000100.1:0-15760 GCA_045616885.1 Selenomonadaceae bacterium
TGTCGCCGCAGGCGACTGAGGGGTAACCTATAATCAATCTAGTAGGCTCCCCTGTAGGGGAGCTGTCAGCGAAGCTGACTGCGGGGTAACCAGACAAGTTGATGTCTATATTTACCCCTCCGGCACTCCGTGCCACCTCCCCTAAAGGGGAGGCTTGAGGTGGTGTATGTACGCTCGGCCACCTCCAGAGGGGAGGCTTGAAGTGGTGTATGTACACTCTGCCACCTCCCCTAAAGGGGAGGCTTTCAAAATTGCATATACAGCAAAGGCAGGCTGCTCTATCGAGCAGCCTCCCTGTTTTATTTTTATATTCGATTGTGTTCATTGCGTGAAAGTGGTACATGTGCCACTTTCACGCAATACAGTCGCCTCTTACTGCACCTTAAATTATTTTAGTACGGGAACACCGGCACACTTCTCGCGAAAGACCTGCTGATAGCGGACGCTGAGCATGAAGAACATGAGGACGAAGCTGACGCTGTAGGAGCTGTAAACCACTCGCATATCCCACCAGACCGGGAAGAGCGATTCGCACCAGAGGACACGGAATACAGCATAGCAAACGAGCGTACAGAGCATCGGGAAGGTGGTATTGCCCAGTCCTTTCAACAGTCCCAGATAGACCTGATTGACCGAGTACAGCACATATAGCGGCAACACCCAGATGATAGCCGTCACAGCGTTGTGAAGCGTCGCTGCATCCGCAGTGAAGTTTGCCAGCAGAGGCTCTGCAAATACGGTGAAGATGATGCTCAGAGGAACAGTGACCAGCACTGCCATCTTCATACTGAGGCGCATAGCTTCATGTATCCGCTCCCAGCGACCGGCACCATAGTTCTGTCCCACGAAGCCGGTAAGGGCAATGCCGTAAGCAAAGGAAGGATAATAGAGGAAGCCTTCCAACTTGGCGAATATGGTCATGCCCGCTGCCGCCGAAGCACCAAAAGCATTAATGCTTATCTGAATGACGAGAGACGAAATGCTCATGAAGAGTGCCTGCATCCCGGCGGGAATGGACATGGAGACAATATCATTCAGGTCTGCAAAGTCCAGCCGCAGGCGCTGAAAGGTCAGCCGATAGTCGGGATGAAGTGTCCCCAGCTTGTGGATGATGAGTCCGCCGAGAAGCAGCTGAGAGACCACAGTCGCCGCGGCCGCTCCCGCCATCCCCCAGCCGAGGCCGGCCACAAAGAATATATCCAATACAAGATTGAGAATCGTCGAAGCCGTAAGAAGATAGAGTGCAGTCCGAGTATTGCCAAGGGCTCGAAGCACGGCGTTGCCGATATTGTAAATGAGCTGGGGTGTCAAGCCAAGAATGGCGATGGACATGAACTGTACCGCCGCCGGTAAAACATCCGCCGGACAATTCAACCATCTGAGCAACTGTTCAGACGAAAGCAGCCCAGCCGCAGTCAAAACGAGCCCGGTAATAAGACCAAGAGCCACCACTGTACCGATAGCCGAGCGCACCTTATCATAGCGATATGCGCCGAACTGCTGTGAGATGATGACTGATATGCCGCTGGAAAAGCCGATGAAGAAATTGACAATGACCGAGAGGATAAGTCCGGCTATACCGACGGAGGCAAGGCCGGTATCTCCTACAAAACGACCAACCACAAGGCAGTCGGTAATATTGTAAAGCATCTGCAGCAGCTGGCAGAGCAGTACCGGAAGCGTAAATGCAAACAGTGTCTTGCCTATCGGTCCGGTTTCCATGTGCACTTCTGTAGAAGAATTGTTTCGCATAACATCGCCTCTATAAAATAATTCAGCATAGCGATACTGAACAAACTGTGCTATAATTAACAATACGTCTATTTTAGTAAAAAAATAATCCATAATTATATAGGCAGATTTCGGCAAATGTCATTTACGGAACGAAACGGCAAAATTAACCTTTAATGGACAACCGGCTCAATTTGTACAATTCCGGACAAAGGAGAATGAAATGGACAAGAGGCAGCAAAAGACACGGCGAGCAATCTTTGCCGCACTGGCAACACTACTGAAAAAGAAAGACTTCGAGAAAATAACGATACAGGAGCTGATAGATGAGGCAGAGGTAGGCCGCAGCACCTTTTACTCTCACTTCGAGACGAAGGAGGAGCTGCTCCGCAGTATATGCAGCGATCTGCTGGAGCATCTGATGCACAGCTCCCACGACTGCTCCCATACCCACGGTCTGAAGAAGGCCGATGAGCATCCCCTTTCCGTCTTCTGTCACAGCCTGCAGCATCTGCAGGAGGACGACCACAGCGTACTGCGGCTATTGGCCTGCTCATCCAATCGCATCTTCATCGGCTACTTCTCCAAGGCGGTAGAGGAAGTCGTCCGCTCGCAGCTTCCTGTCCGGGAGGCCGCTGCCCGCCGAAACATTCCGGTCGATTATCTGGTACATCATCTTACGCGCAGTTATCTTGCCCTAGTAGAGTGGTGGCTACAAACGAATCCAGACCTTACGGCTCAGGAGCTTGACCGCTATTTCCACGCGGTGACAGAGCCGCTGCTGGAGTAGACCTCACACTGTACCAACGACGCGTATACTTTATTCATCTGCTAACCTTATAGAAAAAAACCTCCTTTCCTGCTAGAATAAAATCGACCTAGCTTTTAAGGAGGCCACTATGGACGAAATAAAGAGAATGTCGGCAGAGCTTGCCGACTACATCGTAGATATAAGACGACAGCTTCACCGCCGCCCCGAGGCCAGCGGTCAGGAGTTCGAGACCACGAAGTTCATCTGTCAGGAGCTGGACAAGCTGGGCATCTCCCACAGCGTCAGCTACAAGAGCGTTGGCGTTGTCGGTGTCATCAAGGGCAATCTTCCTGCTGATGAAGAAAAGGCAATCGCCCTTCGGGCGGACATTGACGCTCTGCCGGTGACCGAGGAGAACGACCTTCCCTTCCGCTCCGAAATCAAGGGCATGATGCACGCCTGCGGTCACGACGGTCACACGGCCATGCTGCTTGGTGCCGCCAAAATGCTCTGTACGCTGAAGGACAAATTCGCCGGTACCGTCTATCTCATCTTCCAGTCTTCGGAGGAGAACGGTCAGGGTGCCAAGTACATGATGAAGCAGGGCGACTGGTATGAAAAGACCAGCCGCATCTTCGGCGCTCATCTCTGGATGGATGTGCCGGCCGGGAAAATTTCTCTTGAGGAAGGCCCCCGCATGGCCGCCGGAGATATTTTCACCATAAAGGTTCACGGCCGAGGCGGTCACGGTGCCCAGCCGGAGAAGACCATCGATGCCGTCGTGGTGGCTTCGTCGCTGGTAATGAATCTCCAGCCCATCATTTCTCGCCGCTACAATCCGCTGGACAGCGCAGTAGTGACCGTCGGCAGCCTGAAAGCCGGAGACACCTACAATGTCATTGCCGGGGATGCGGAGCTGCAGGGAGCCGTCCGCTATTTCGACCTTGAAAAAGGGGACGAGATACGGAAGATGATCGAGGAGACGGCCACCCATACGGCGGCAATCTACGGAGCCTATGTGGATATCGACTACACCCAGCGGATACCGTCCGTGGTGAAGAACGAGCCGACTTGTACCGCCTCTGCCCGGAAGTCCGTCGCGAAGGTGCTGGGCGATGAAGTGCTGACATCTGTTTCCTCCTCCATGATTGGCGAGGATTTCTCCTACTATCTTGATGGGAAGCCGGGATGCTTCGCTTTCATCGGCATACGAAATCCGGAAAAGGGTCTCGTCTATCCACATCACAACAACAAGTTCAACATCGACGAGGATGTACTGGCGGGCGGTGCCGCCGTCTACGCACAGGTGGCAGTTGACTGGCTGGCAGAGTAAAAAGGATAGCAAAGCTGTCCTGACCTTAATGTAAACAGCTGCGAAAACGGTCTGTAAGAAAACCGTTAATCAACACCGGTACTTGGCGATTGACAAGCATGCATACGATGTCAGAGCCTAGTACCGTTGTGTTGATTACCGAGCGAGAGCGTGTTTTCGTCAGACTTTTTCGCAGCTTCTTTTATTTTTATTAGACATAAAACGGCATAATTACCTGACAGAAACTCGCTTGCGCTCATTTATTCACGCAACGGTACTAAGCTCCTGCGTCGCAAGCCTGCTCGCAGGTCGCTAAGTACCGGCGTTCATAATGGTTTCTTTACAGATAATTATGCCGTTTACTCTACATTATGGTGGATACAGCTTCGCTGTACCTTTATTTTACCAAGTGGGGAATGCGGAGCCGCCGAAGTGCTCGTTGACGAACTTCTTAATCTCCGGAGAGTGATATGCCTCGACGAGTTGCTTGATACGCGGGTCATCCTTTATGTTCTCGCGGGTAACGAGAATGTTGGCATAGGGGGAGTTGCTGTCCTCGCGAGCCAGCGCATCCTTCGCCGGAACGAGACCGGCAGACATTGCATAGTTGCAGTTGATGGCAGCGATGGTGACATCATCCAGCGTGCGGGGAATCTGAGCCGCTTCGCTCTCGATTATCTTCAGGTTCTTCTTGTTCTCAACGATATCCATCGGGGTAGCCTTGATACCGAGACCATCCTTCAGCTTGATGAGACCTACCTTCTCCAGCAGGACGAGGGCACGGCCGCAGTTGGTCGGGTCGTTGGGTAGAGTGATGACAGCGTTGTCACCCACATCCTTGATGTCCTTTATCTTCTTGGAGTAGATGCCGATGGGGAAAATCATGGTCTTGGCAACAGAGACCAGCTTGTAGCCACGCTCCTTCACAACATTGTCAAGGTAGGGCTGATGCTGGAAGCTGTTGACATCTATCTCGCCGTCAGCCAAGGCGGAGTTCGGGGTGACATAATCGCTGAACTCGATGACCTGCATCTTCAGACCCTTCTTCTCAGCGACCTTCTTGACCTCATCCATTACCTCGGCGTGAGGGCCGGGAGTAACGCCGACCTTCAGGGGGGCGTCGTTCTTTGCCGCCTTCTTTTCGCCGCCACCTCCGCAGCCGGCAAGAGCCAGCATACTGAGGACAGCTGCCAGCAGCAGAGAGAACTTCAGAAACTTTTTCATCTAAACATCTCCAAACTTAATTGTAATATGACGAGCATTATAGCACCATCCATACAGCCGGTCAATTTATAAAATCAATCCCATCACAGCAGCGTGGCGAATATGGGAGCCAGTGCCACCGTCATGAGTCCGGCCAATGCGAGAGCCAGCCCGCCCATCGCTCCCTCGGTCATGCCGAACTGGAGAGCACGGACTGTTCCGATAGCATGAGAGGCATTGCCCAGCGCCAGTCCTTTCGCCACCGGGTCTTTTATCCCGAAAACATCCAGCACCTTCCCGGCTACCATAAAGCCGAAATTTCCGGCCACGACGATACAGGCAACAGTCAGCGTCACATAGCCGCCCAGCTCCTCGCTGATACCCATGCCGATAGGAGTCGTAACCGACTTTGGCATGATGGTCACATAGTGCTCGTGGGTCAGTCCGAAGGCCTTGCACATAAGAAGGACGCTCACCAGATTCACGATAGTCCCGGCGAAAACCGACACCACAATCGCCCGCAGATTTTCCACCAGCAGCGACAGCTTCTCATAAAGAGGAATGGCCAGACAGACGGTGGCCGGTGTCAGGAAGTAGGTAATAACATCCGCGCTCTTTTTATACGCGTCATAATCTACATCGAAGAATTTCAGGAACGCGATAATCAGCAGGAGCGCGATAATCACCGGATTGGCAACCGGACTCTGCGTCTTTCGATTGATCCATGTTCCGATGAGAAAGGCCACGATGGTCAGGACAGCTCCGGCATACGCCGCGTGGACAAAAATATCCTGCATACTCATCATTCCTGCTCCCTTCTTCGGATGAGCCACTGAGCCACATGACCGGTGACCACCATGACTGCTATGGTCGTGAGCAGCACGATAACGCAGTAAGGAACCAGCACCTCGCTAAGAACGCTCCATGTCTTGATGAGACCGACGCTGGGAGCGATAAACATCACTATCATTATCTCAATGATGTAGTGACCGGTGTGCGCCACCTGTCCCAGCTTGACTACACCAAAGACCAGTGCAAAGAACAGCAGCAGCAGTCCGTATATTCCGGCCGGCACCGGCAGGGGGATAGCCATCTTCACTATTTCTCCCAAGAGGGAGAAGCCCAGTATGACCACCAGCTCTGTAATGTATTTCATTACTATCTCTTCTTTCTGTAAAGCTAATACACATTATACAGCAGTTGTCAAACCAATAGTATAATCTTTAATATAAAAAGGACTGTGAAAAAATGATTGCTCATTTTCACAGTCCTTCGTTATATTAACTCTTCATGGTCGCCCGAATGGCGTTTGCCAGTCGTCCGGCCGCATTGCTGAAGTGACCGCCCTCGGTCATGACCAGCTCTGCCGCCACACCGTTCTTCTTCATTATGCCGCAGACCTCCTCGGTAGCTGTTCGTATTGTCGCCAGCCGCGGATTTTTCGTCTGCTCTTCCTTCTCACCCAGAGACATCTGCACCCGCTTCAGCGAAGCTGCCGGAGCTTTTGTCTTCATGTAGTCCACAAACCCGTCATACCAGAGAGAGGCAGAAGCAACAGCGACTCCCTCAAAAAGACCTGACTCCCAACCGGCGTAAATAGCCCACAGGCCAGCCATCGAATAGCCGGAAATAACTCTGAACTTCGGCTTTATGACCACCAGCTGCTCAGCCTTGGGGATTATCTTCTTCCAGTAGTCGCGGATGAGCTCCCGACCCTTGCCGCCGAAGCCCGCCATATTGACACTGAGTCCCGGCTCCGGCCAGGGAGACAATGCGTCCTCCCATACGCCCGGATCGACCACGGCGATATTCAGGGGCACATCATCCAACAGCGCAGCTACTCCGTCCCCGGATTCAATGTCATCGTTGATAAAAACCAAAGGCAAAGACCCACCGGCAGCAGACAGGTGTAGGCGCATGGCGTGGTCTCCCACCATTACATCTATTTTCTTCATGCTTTTCTCCGTATTAGTTCTAGTGTCCTGGTAAATGCGATTACAGCCTAATCTTAGTCTAATTTTATTATACACGAATTTCGCCGTTAAACAATATCCTTGAAAAATAAAAAGGGCTGTAAAAAATGATTACTCACTTTTTCACAGCCCCTTGGGGTCATCTGAAATAAATCAGGCATTAGCCGCAGTCGGCAGCTCGTCTGCCGCTGCTGTGCGAGAAGCCTCTTCTTCCTCCCAGATGTAGGTGGAAGCAATCTCAAATCCGTTGAAATCGGTGGCACTGGCTACGGAATATGCTCCGCAGTCCGGCACCAGTACGGTATCGCCAATCTCCATGTGCGGCATCATGACATCACGCGCCACGAAGTCGATGGAGTCACAGCTAGGGCCAAGAAGCGTGCAAAGCTCACGCTCGCCCTTCTTGTAGCTGTGAATAGCAAAATGCCAGTGGTCATACATGTGAGCTGAGAAAGAGCCGTACAGTCCTTCGTCGAGAACATACCAGCGCTGACCGTTCCGCTCCTTCGTGCCGATGACGGAGGTGACGAGGTTCACCGCAGTACCGCACATGAAGCGGCCGGGCTCAGCCCACAGCTCCGTATCCGGGAACAATCTGTCCAGCTGACGATTAATCTGGTCTGCCATGCGAGCTACATCAATAGCAAGTCCGTTGGCATCCGGCACCGGCAGACCGCCGCCGATGTCCAGCATATAGAGGTGCATTCCCATCTCCTCAGCCTCATCAAAGAGACGGCGGCAAATGAGCAGGGCCTCCTCATGACCCGAAGCGCCCAGCGACTGACTGCCGACATGGAAAGCAATACCGGCCGGGGTAAGTCCCTTCTCCTTCGCCTTCTTCAGCAGGTCCAGTGCCTCTTCCGGCGCACAGCCGAACTTGGCATTCAGGTCTACAAGAGCCTTTTTATTTACTACGCGGATGCGCACCAGCACTTCGCCGCCGGGCACAGCCTGCGCCATTTTATCAATTTCGGAAACATCATCAAAGGTAAAGCGATTGACACCCAGCTGCCTTGCAGTCTGCAATCCGGCAGGAGTCTTAACAGGATTTGCATATATCATCCGGCTGCCGTCGATATTGAGCGACGCCAGCTGCTTCATCTCTCCCCCGGATGCAACATCAAAGGATGCACCGAGACCGGCAAGGGTCGTAATAATTTTTTCGGTGGGATTTGCCTTCATAGCGTAAAAAACATTTACGCGGGGCAAATGCTCCTTGAAGAATTGATAATTCTCTGCCACCTTGTCTACGGACGCCACCAAGAAGGGCGTCGGATATTTCGCCGTTAGTTCCTCTACGGCGTTTTTGCTGAGTCGAAAGCTCCTCATAACACTCTCCCATTCCGTATGCTTAAGGATTAACATAACGCTCTAAGGCTTGTCCTTAACGCATTTGTTTGATGTCAGTCTCGATTCTCCTCCGAGGCTGTACTTTATAACTGCGGTAATAATAATACAGTGGGGGCCAGAACGCAACAATTATTTTTCTCCGCGGGAAAATATATTTTTTCGAGTCTGTTGTATAAAAAAGAGACGCCGCAGCGTCTCCTTCTCATAGCATATTCAGTTCAAAATCTTACTTTGTTTTCGGCTTCGGCGGCATATCGGTGCGATAGCGGTTCAGCCAGTAGGTGTATCCCTTGCTGAAGGCCCGGAGACGGACAAGTCCTTTCTCCGCCTGACTGCCCTTCTTTATCTCCCGGTAGGTGTCATCTATTCCGCCGGACACATCGTTCCAGCCTTCTGCTGTATCCCAGCTGCGGCACGCAAGCGTCTTCTGCGTTCCCTGAGGAAGATTTACCGTCTTCTTGGCAAACTTTACCTCGATGATGTTGCCGGCGGCATCCTTTGTCTCGCTCCACTCCCAGTAGATGATGTTGTCGCCTCTCATGCGCATGGTGGTGGTATCAGCGATGACCTTGGTGCTGCTCTTGTCCGGCATCGTTGCTTCCCAGAGAGTTATCCAGCGATCCTCGGCCTTCTGTCTTGCCACCTCGCCGTGACGGAAAATGTGGTCGACCAGCACAGCGTAAAAGTCTTCGTCAAAGGACTGGGAATTTATTTCCTTGACGGTGCGAGGCTCGTATATCTTCTGCCAGATGGAGGCGCCATTCTTGTCGTAAAAATTTTCCTGCACGTACTCGATGGTTCGCTCCTGCGGGCAAATCTCTACGAGAGAAAGAGTATAGGCCAGCTTTGATGCGTCAGGAATCTGAGCTGTTATCTCGTAGTTGTCGATAGTTTCTCTCGCTCCAGCGGGAGAGAAGAGCGTCTTCAGCCAGGCGCTGATACGAGTGGCAACGCCATTGGACTGCGCCACTATCTTTACATTGGCAGGAGAGAAGAACTTCCCATACTTGTCATCAGAGGAAATCCAGCTCCAGCCGGCACCGGCGTCCTTGCCGACCATGCCTGCTTCCTGTGCCTGCGGAGCAGCCGCCGCTGACCCTATGAAGCTGTCGGAAGTGAAGGCAGTACCGGTGAGTGCCAGACCGAGGGCCACTCCGGCAAGTAACTTCTTTGCTGTATTGTTCATAGCTTCCTCCTAATCATTCAGTCCAACCAGACGACGCACAACAGCACCGGCTATAATAAGCCCGGCGGCTGATGGCACGAAGGAGACGCTGCCTGTCGGTGGCCGTCCTTCGCCCGTCCAGTGGAGATTTACCGGTGGCTCCTTTGAGTAGACTACCGGCAGATGCTCTATGCCTCTTTTCTTTAGCTCGCGGCGCATGACCCTAGCAAGGGGACATACGCTGGTCTTCGATATATCTTCCAGCTCCAGCCGCTCGGGATGGAGCTTATTGCCGGCGCCCATAGAGCTGATGATGGGAGTGCCGGCTTCTGCTGCCGCCTCTATCAGTGCCAGCTTGCTGTATACGCTGTCAATGGCGTCTACTACGAAATCATATACCTTGAAATCAAAATCGTCAACATTGCCCGCCTCAAAGTAGACCTGTCGACCATTCACCACGATGTCGGGATTTATGGTCTTCAGGCGCTCGGCAAAAGCTTCCACCTTCGGTCTTCCCACGGTCTCGGTAGTGGCAATTATCTGACGGTTGCGATTGGTGATGTCCACCTCATCCTTGTCCACCAGATCCAGTGTACCGACGCCGGCTCTCGCCAAAGCCTCTGCCACATAGCCGCCGACACCGCCGACACCGAACACCGCCACCCGAGAATTCCGCAGGCGTTCAACGCCCTCGTAACCAAGCAGCAGGGCTGTTCTCTCATACCATTCAGCCATTGCTTTCCTCTGTATTACACTTCCAGCGGGTCTGCACCGTGACGGTTTGCTCCCCTGTAGCCGGTGTTAAACAGCAGGTAAAGGCTCATCAGAGTGGTAAATATCCACGCCCAATCCCAGACCCACGAAGCAAATATGAAGCCGATGTAGGCACCCATGCGCTTCACCATGAAATTCATGTCGGTATTATTCGCCGGCTCCATGTCATGGAAGCGACGAATGACGAGACAGATACTGGCAATCTGCGCTCCGATGATTATACCGATAAGCGCCATGCCGCCCATAATCTGATGATTTGTGCCGATGAGAATGCCGCTGATGATGATAAGCACCATTGCGATACCAGCTATACCCAAGCAGCGCTTGAAGTATCGCCAGCGGTTCAGGCGTCCCTTCGTTTTGAAGAATTGTTCCTTCAGGCCGCTTTCCGGGAATGGATTATAGGCATTTTTATTCTCTGCGTTCTCCCAAGGGTATGCAGTCTTTTCTGCGCTGTTTTGGTCATTCGCGGCAGTATTATTGCTGCGGCGATATGGATTGTCGTTTTCCACAAAAGCAGCCGGAGCGGCTGGGGCTGCGGGGGCAGTCGAAGCCGACGGCTGAGCCGGCGCTTCATCCTTCACGAGCTTAGTTCCGCAATGCTCGCAGAATTTTGCTCCATTCTTTACTTCTGCGCCGCAGTTACTGCAAAAATTAACCATCGTCTATTCCCTCTCCTTCAAATCTGTCAGAAAACAATTTACAACTATTATATCGTAACAATCTCAGTTTTCCTAACCTTTTATGGTCTCAAAACCATAATTAAGAAGTCGTGTCGCTGCCGTAAACCGGTCATCCGGCGTATCGCCGCCCATGACAACAGTCAGGAGTCTGCGACCGTTCCGCTCTGCCACTGCCGCCAGACAGAAGCCTGCCGCCTTGGTGTAGCCGGTCTTCAGTCCGTAGCAGCCCGGATAATCAAAGAGCAGGTCATTTGTATTCTCAGCCTTCACTCGATGATTGCTCGGATATATACACTTTATATCCCGATATTTTGTTCCCACGATTGGTTTCAGGTCATCGTCCTTCAGCAGATAGCGGGCGATGATGGCCATGTCTCGGGCGGTACTCACCTGACCGGGAGTCGGCATACCGGAGGCATCGGCGAAATAGCTGCCGGTGAGCTTCATCGCTCCGGCGTAATCATTCATCCGCTGATAGAAGCCGGCGACACCACCCTTTCCCTTGCCGTCACTGCCGGTCTGGCGGGCGATAGCATAGGCGGCTCCGTTGTCGGAAATTATCATCATCTGAGCCAATGCTTCCGCGAACGGTATTATCTCTCCGCTCACCAGCCAGTTTGTCTCTTCGGCTTCATCCCACCTGATATTTATAGGGCGGGACATATTCAGCTTTCGATAGCGGCTCTCTTTCACGGCCACCAGAGCCGTCATCATCTTCGTCAGGCTGGCCGGAGCTCGATTGTCATCAGCGTTGCGCTCGTACAGCACTTTCGCTTCCGGCAGCGGCGGGAAAAAATCAGCCGCATCCGGAGCCGCTTCTTTCGTCAAGCTACTCCGTTCAAGATTTACCGTCGTGGTACTTCCCTGCCCTTTACGGCGACGCTCTTTTTCTTCTTTTCGTCGCTGTTTCTCCAGCTCCTTTTGTCGCTGTTTCAATTCCTTCTTCGTGAGCTTTACTTCTGTCTTATCATCATCTGCGGTGATGTCCAGCAGTATGGCTGCCTTCACCGGGATAAACGGCGGCAGACTGACTGCTGCCAGTGCCGTCTCGGAAAAAGACAGCACCAGCAGCATAATAAAGGCAATTATTTTTTTCTGTATATACATAAAACTTGGTCTGTATCCTTATTACGATTACTTTGCGCCAACGATTGCCTTGGCAATGTTCACTGCTTCCACGCCATCCTTCGCGTAGGAGTCGGCACCGCACTCGTGGGCATAGTCATCGGTGACGGCTGCACCGCCGACCATGACCTGCGCCTGAATACCTGCCTTCTTCAGCTTCGCGATGACGATATCCAGCTCCGGCATGGTAGTGGTCATGAGGGCACAGAGGCCTACGATGTCGGCTTTGTTCTCCTGCGCAGCGGCTACAATAGTATCCGCCTCGACATCCTTGCCAAGGTCTACAACCTTGAAGCCGGAATTTTCCAGCAGTGCCGCCACGATATTCTTGCCAAGGTCATGAACATCTCCCTTGACCGTGGCGATGACGAAGGTGCCAAGTCGGGAGCTGTCCGCTGCTGAGGGCAGAATTTCCTTCAGCTTGTCGAAGGCCGCCTTCATGGTCTCAGCCGACAGCAGTACCTGCGGCAGAAAAACTCGACCGGCACCGAAGTCAGCACCGATTTCATTCATGGCGGCGGTCAGAGCATTGTTCGTGATATCATTGGCTTCCCTGCCCTGAGCGATAGCCTCGGCTACCAGCTCACCTACCGAGTCCTTGTCTCCGTCAATCACGGCCGCCTTAAGCGCGCCCATGACATCGGCTTTTGGATCAATAGCTGCAGCAGAGGCCGCAACCTTCACGGCATCACGACCGGACTGAGCCTTGCTGTACTCTACGCCGTTGGGGTCAATGCCCAGCAGCGCCTTGGCCGAGGACAGAGTATCCTTCATGCCCTCATCGTAGGGATTCATGATAGGCGCATCAAGTCCGGCCGCCAGACACATAGCGTAGAAGGTATGATTTACGATAGGACGGTTGGGCAGTCCAAAGGAGATATTGGACAGACCCATGGTGGTTGGATAGCCGAATTCCTTGCGGTAGAGCTCCAGTCCCCGGAGGACTTCTTTAGCGGCAGTTGCATCACTGGCCACGGTCAGCACGAGACCATCCAGCAGGAAGTCACCGTCGGTCAGACCGACCTTCTTTGCCTCGTCAACAATTTTTCTGATGAGTTCGACTCTTGCTTCTGCGTTCTTCGGCAAATCCTTTTCCAGTGGCAGGCAGAGGATAGCTGCGCCGTACTTCTTGGCTAGTGGAAGGAATTTCTCAATTCTTTCCGGCTCAGCCGAAACGGAATTGATGAGGGCACGGCCGGGATAAATTCTCAGGGCAGCTTCCAGTGCTTTCGCGTCGCTGGTGTCGATGGCCAGCGGCAGGTCAGTCAGGGGCGTAAGCTCCAGCATGGCTCGCTTCATGGCGGCAGCCTGATCAATACCGCCGACGCCCATGTTTACATCCAGTACCGAGGCACCGGCTCTGGCCTGACCGATTGCTTCCTTCTTCACGGAGGTGAAGGAGCCGTCTTTTATTTCCGCGGCCAGTTTCTTGCGGCCGGTAGGATTTATCCGCTCGCCAATCATAATAGGCGGCAGGTCTTTGTCGATGGTCACGGTCTTTGTACGGCTGGTAAGCTGCAGGCGACGGGGACGAGTCTCCCGCTTAACAGGTGACAATCCTTTTACTGCTTCAGCCACAGCCTTTATATGAGCCGGTGTAGTACCGCAGCAGCCGCCCAGATATCCGGCACCGGTGGCCACCAGTTTCGGAGCAGCCTCGCCGAAGGTCTCCGGACCCATAGGGAAAATTGTCTTGCCATCCACCAACTGCGGCATGCCGGCATTTGGCTGAATGATGATGGGCTTATCAGTCGCAGTTATGAGCTGCTTCACTACCGTCAGGTACTCATTGGGGCCGAGCGAGCAGTTGGCACCGATGATATCTGCGCCCAGTGCATCCAGCGTGACGGCAGCGGTCACCGGGTCGGTACCGGTGACGGTGCGTATGTCTTCGGCATAGGTGAACTGGCAGATTATCTTTATGTCCCTGCTGCGATGTCCGGCGTCGCTGTTGGCCTTCTTCTCTGCGGCGATAGCATCCTTCACCGCAATGAGGGCCGCTCTCATCTCACCCATATCAATCATGGTCTCGATGATGAATGCGTCTACGCCGCCCTTTATGAGGCCGACGGCCTGACGGTAAAAGTTGTCATAAGCTGCCTCAAAGTCCAAATCTCCAAGTGGCTCGATAAAGTGTCCGGTAGGGCCGATGTCACCGGCTATCTTTATATTCTTGCGGCCGCTCTCTGCAGTCGCCCGACGAGCACAGCGAGCCGCGGCCTCATTCAGCTCTTCGCAGCGGTCACTGAGGCCGTAATGCTCCAGCTTCAGCGGGCTGGCGCCAAAGGTATTTGTCGTTATATAAGTGGCACCGGCGTCTATATAGTCGCGATGTACGCTGATAACCACATCCGGCTGCTCTACATTCATCAGTTCGGGGCAGGCTCCCGGCTGCAGACCGCGAGCCTGCAGCATAGTTCCCATACCGCCGTCAAATATCTCTATCATCTATATCGTCCTTTCAATATATCTTCAGGGCAAATTTATCCACCTACTATTTTACTATGAGAAAGAGTTTTGTCAAATCTGCCGCGTCAATTGTGCTATAATGTAATGATATAATAATAAAACCTAAACTCTGGAGACCATTATGACCAAATTTTCCGACAACGATGTAGTAACTCTCGCCATGGGCGCCGGCGGTCGTGAGACCGGCGAGCTGCTGGACGGCATCATCCGCCCGACCATTGACAACGACATTCTGGCTCAGGGGCACGATGGAGCCCGGCTGACCTTCCCTGCCTCCGATGGCAGCAGCCGCCTCGCCTTCACCACTGATTCTTATGTGATAACGCCCCGGTTCTTTCCCGGCGGGAGCATCGGCGATCTAGCCGTCAACGGCACGGTAAACGATTTAGCCATGACCGGAGCCGTCGCCCGCTGTCTTTCTCTGGGACTCATCCTCGAAGAAGGCCTGCCCCTCAGTGAGCTGCAGCAGATAATGTCAGATATATCCGCCGCCGCCCGGAAGGCGAATGTAAAAATCGTCACCGGTGATACCAAGGTCGTCCCCAAAGGACACGGCGACGGAATATACATAAACACCGCCGGCATCGGCGAAATAATCACCGACGGCTTCACCGTCGGCCCCGAGAAAATAACCGCTAATCTGGACATAATTCTGTCCGGCACCATCGGCGACCATCAGGCTACCATCCTCGCTCTCCGTCACGGCATCGACGCTCCGGAGCTTATCAGCGACAGTCAGCCCCTGAACGGACTGATGCAGGAAGTGATAGCCGCCGGAAAGACTGCTGACGGCAAGAGCGGTGTCCGCTGTCTGCGAGATGCCACCCGCGGCGGCCTTGCCGCCGTGCTAAACGAGCTGGCCTCTGCCGCCGGAGTGGGCATCGTCCTCGACAACAATGCCATTCCCATCAAGCCGGCAGTCGCCGGTATCTGCGACCTTCTCGGCTCCGACCCTCTCGCCATGGCAAACGAAGGAAAGTGCGTAATCTTCACCGACCCGGCTGTCACAGACAGCGTCCTCGCCGCCATGAGGTCACACGATGCCGGACGGGATGCCAGCGTCATCGGCCGCACGACTGAAAAGAATGCCGGGCTCGTCGCTGTGTCCACCGAGCTGGGTGCTCTTCGTCTGGTGGAGGTTCCCACCGGCGAGTTAGTGCCGAGAATATGCTAAAAACAAAACTGTAAACCTCATCCGTCTCGCTTCGCGAGCCACCTTCCCCA
>JAZLHS010000101.1:0-3693 GCA_045616885.1 Selenomonadaceae bacterium
CCGTCGCTGTCCGGGAACAGCCACAGCGCCCTTTCTTCATTACTCATATATATCTCCTTAAAAGCACGGGTACCACTGAGCTATCTGCTCCGACCCAATCTCAAAATGCTGATAGTCCTTCTTCTCTGTCCAGTCGCCGCCCCATTGAAAGCCTGCCGCCCGGAACAGTCGACAGCACAAATCATCCGGCTCTATTTTATAGGGGAACGCTCTCTGCCTGTCCACATAGTCCCTGCCTCCGGCGGGCGCCACATAAAGGCTTCCCTCCACCGTTTTCACATAGGGATTGTAAAGAGGGTTTATGTCCACCGCCAGGCCGAGGCCGTGCTTTGATATCCTGTCCGTATGAGCGATGAGTCGATAATTAAAGCAGGAGGAATTGTTGTCCTCCATGGATCGGTCATCATCGGCATCGTACTCGTCTATCAGCCTCATTCGCTCTATGGGATAGGCCGCCTCATAAAGCCGCTCTAATATGACCAGCACCCTGTCGGCTATATGGCAGTTTACGATCATTTCTCCTTCGTGTGCCTGCCCTGTTAAGTCTACATGAAGGCAGTGAATGTACTTCAATTCATCCCACGACAATCGGCAGTTGGGCTTATACGACTTGCCTTTCATCCGCTGCTGAAGCTCAGTGGTTATATCTGAAATATAAAAGCTCTGATTCTCCATAGTGTTTCCTTTCCTTGATGAATATATTATAAAGCGATTTCCTGCGAAATTGCAAAGATATTTATATCCCTCACCCACCGGCTTCGCAAGACGGATGAGGTTTTCACCGGCATATGTTCACAAGACAAGTCAGATTAATAGAGAAATACTAATCCAAAGATGATATAATTGAAGCCGCAATAAAAAAACGAAGGAGAACCTATGAATAGATTACGGATTATTTGCGGCCTTCTGCTGCTGCCTATTATGCTGCTGACTGCCGCCTGCGGCACTGACCGCTACAGCTCTGCCCCCAAGGATACCATATCTATGGTGCTCAGTTCCGAGCCGGCCACCCTTGACCCCGCCATGTCCTACGGACTGCCGGAGAGCAATGTGGAGATAGAGCTCTTTGAAGGACTTACCCGCCTGAATGAGCAAGGTGTCCCCCGACCGGCGCTGGCCGAAAGCTGGGAGATATCTCCCGACGGCTGCACCTACACCTTCCATCTTCGCCCGGGCATCTGCTGGAGCGACGGCACTCCCATCACCGCCGAGGACTTCATCTATTCCTGGCGTCGGGTGCTTGATCCCAAGACAGGCTGCGGCAACGCCTACATGCTTTATCCCATACTGGGAGCCGAGGAATACAACACCGAAGACGCTCCCGCGGACTCGCTTGGCCTGAAAGCAATCGACAAGTCCACCCTTCAGGTAGTGCTGAAGAATCCTGCCGCCTACTTTCTCGACCTGGCCGCCTTCCATGCGCTCTACCCGGTGCCTCGGCACGTAGTAGAAGCCGCCCCGGACACATGGGCAGCCAACTACGAGACCATCGTCGGCTGCGGCCCCTATAAGATAACGAAGTGGATACACTCCAGCGAAATCGTCCTGCTGAAGAACGATAAGTATTGGAATAAAGATGCTGTCCGTTCCTCCTGCATCATCCTGCCCATCAGCGAATCAAAGAGCACCCGCCTCACCATCGTGGAGAGCGGACAGGCCGACCTGATGCTCGACCCTCCCACCGCCGATGAGGACAGGCTGAAGGAAAAGGGTTTATACATCGTAAAGCCCCTGCTAGGCACCACCTTCTATGTTTTCAATGTCACCAGACCGCCCTTTGACAATCTGAAGGTTCGTCAGGCCTTCGCCTTGGCTGTAGCCCGTGAGGATATGGTTGCAGCTCTCATCCGCAACGGCCGGCAGCCTGCCTACGGCCTCGTCCCACCCGGACTTGTCTTTGACGGCAGGGACTTCCGTCAGGAAGGCGGTCAGCTGCAGAAAGATAATTTCTCCCTTGCCCGTGAGCTGCTGGCTCAGTCCGGCTACAAAGGAGAACCGGTTACCATCCTCTACAACACCAATGAAATGAACAAAGCCGTGGCCGAATCTATTCAGGCCATGTGGAAAAACAACCTCGGGGTAAATGCTGCTCTCGCCAATCAGGAGACAAAGGTATTCTACGCCACCAGAGAGAACGGCGAATATCAGGTATGCACAGCCAACTGGATTGCCGACTTCGCCGACCCCACCAATTTCCTCGAAGTCTTCTCCGACAAGACCAACGACGCTCAGTACCACGACCCGGAGTATGAAGCCATCATGGCTGCCGCGCAGAAGGAAGCTGACAATACGAAGCGTCTCGCGCTCCTTCACAAAGCCGAGAAAAAGCTCTTCGACGATTGCGTCATCATCCCCCTGTTTCACAACAGCCAGCCCATCGTAGTCCAGCCCGACTTCAAAGATTTCTATTGCTCACCAATGGGCGTCATCGACCTCATCCATGCATACAGGGAGCCAAAGCCATGACAGCTACGACAGCTACGACCAGCAACGACGCAAAGCAGCGGCTCTGTCGGAAGGTAGATGACCTTGCTCCCGTCTTTCATCGCATATCCGACACCCTTCACGAAAATCCTGAGCTCAGCGGTCAGGAAGAAAAATCTTCGCAGCTTCTGCAGGAAGAGCTGTCCGCCGCCGGCTTCAGTCTTTCCCCAGTCATTCCCGAAAAGCTGCCCACTGCCTTTCATGGCGTCTGCGGCAAAGGGGCGGTGCATATTGGCTTTCTCGCTGAGTATGATGCTCTCCCGGAGCTAGGGCACGGCTGCGGCCACAATCTCATCGCCGCCATGAGTACCACCGCCGCCATCGCCTGCGCCGACATACTGGCCGACGCGGCCACCATTCACATCTTTGGCTGTCCGGCCGAGGAGACTATCGGTGGCAAGGTCTTCATGAGTCAGGCCGGCGTATTCTCCGGACTGTCTGCCGCCCTCATCTGTCATCCCAGTGACGTGACAGCCATCGGCGGCACCTCCTATGCCACCCACCCGCTGCAGGTCAAATTCCTCGGCAAAGCCGCTCATGTGGCCGACCAGGACTATCACGGCGTCAACGCCCTTGACGCACTGGTAGACTTCTACCAGCAGCTCGATGAACTGCAGACGACCTTCACCGAGCCCCACATCATCGGCAAGATAATAACGAATGGCGGCACGGCTCCCAATGTGGTGCCGGACGAAGCTGTACTCCGGGCAACTGTAAGAGCCCTGCGGACGGAATATCTGGAAGACTTCATGCTGCCTAAAATCAAGGAGCTGGCTCGAAAGGTATCCGATGCTCACGGAACAGTTCTGGAAATGGAGCATTATGAGCCGCTGTTCAAAAATCTCATCAACGACCGGCAGCTCGGGGAATTCATGAAGGCCAATCTTGAGTCGCTTGGTGCGGCTGTGACAGAATATCCCGCTGACGATGCCGACGGCTCCACCGATGTAGGAAATGTCAGTCATGATGTCCCCACCATTCAGGCAGAAATAAAAATAGGTGAGGGCATATCTGCCCACACCTATGAGTTCACTGCCGCCGCCGGCAGCCGGTACGGCAATGACATGGCGCTGCTGGCCGCCAAGGCAATGGCGATGACAGCGGTTGATGTGATTGCCCAAAACAACTTAGAGTAAAAAAACAAGGACTATTGCACAAATAAGCCGTGAGGCCTCCCCTGCAGGGGAGGTGCCCGAAGGGCGGAGGGGT
>JAZLHS010000102.1:0-10879 GCA_045616885.1 Selenomonadaceae bacterium
GGTATACAGGAGGAGGGCGGTACCCTGAAAACCATCGAAAAGGCTGTCCGTGCAGCCCGGGAGCTGGCGGCACAGGCCGGTATGCAGCAGAAGGAGCTGTTTGATATCTCCGAGCTGTATCTGGGTATAGAGTGCGGCGGCTCCGATGCCACCTCCGGCATCGGCTCCAATCCGGCTGTAGGCGAGCTTTCCGACCTTCTCGTTGACATGGGTGCCACCACCGTAATGAGCGAGTCCATCGAATGGATAGGCGGCGAGCATGTACTAGCCAAGAGAGCCGCTACCCCGAAGATACACAACCAGATTATAGAAGTCTGCAAGAAATACGAAGAGCATCTCTCCGCTGCCGGGCAGGACTGCCGAGCCGGTCAGCCAACACCGGGAAATAAAGCCGGCGGATTGTCCACCCTTGATGAGAAGTCACTTGGCTGCATCCGCAAGGGCGGTACCCGTCCCATAGTGGAAGTGCTGGAACAGGCTGTTCCTCCTTCAAAGCACGGCGCCGTCGTAATGGACACTGCCGGCTACGACATTTCCTCGGTTACCTCTATGGTTGCATCCGGCTGCAATGCGGTAATTTTCACTACCGGCCGAGGCACCTGCACCGGCAACGCCATTGCTCCGGTGCTGAAGGTCACCGCCAACGGCCGCACCTATCAACGGATGGAGGACAACATGGATGTTGACCTGAGCCCCATCATCCGAGGCGAAAAGACATATCAGGAGATGGGCAAAGAAATGCTAAAGGATATCGAGGATATCTGCAACGGCAAACTCACTAAGGCAGAGGCCTATGGTTTCTCCGATATCGCTGTCGACCATGTCTGCCGTTTCGTGTAACTTCATTAATTTAAACTAAAAAGAGGGGCCTGTGAAAAAATGAGCATTCATTTTTTTCACAGACCCCTCTTTTTTATTCTGCTGATGAAAGACTGTTTCCTATCATGCCAAGGACGATAACAGCGATGCCCAGAAAGCCGCCCATCGTCGGCATCGGATCCCCCAGAAAGAGAATACCTCCGATGAGGGTGAAAATGACCTCGCCGGACTGAGTTGCTTCTATGACTGCCAGCTGCCTCGGGTCATGTCTCACCATATCCGTAGCGGCGAAGAACAACACTGTCGCCACCACGCCGGAGAAAAGCGCCACGATAAAGGACTGCACCAGCTGACCTTCCGAAGGCACACCATTAGTCATCAATGCGTAGCCGGAAAGCAGCAGCCAAAAAGGCATACTGCAAAGAGTCATGCCGTACACACGACTGATGGAGTCAACCTCCGGCGGGCAAAGAGCCATCATCTTCCGATTGCCCAGTGGATAAGAGAAGGCTGCAAGGATGATAAGACCGAGAGCCGTCATCATCTCTCCAGCCGTCACCGCAGACTCCTCAGAAAGATGTGTCGTCTGCAGCAGGGCGATACCAGCCAAAATAACCACTGACCACAAAAGGCCTTTGACGGGAATTCTTTTGCCAAACAGCGGCGTACAGATAATGCCGCAGACGATTGTAATCTGCCAAGTAGCCGAGATAAACCATGACTCACCGTAGACCGACGACATAGTCAGTGGAGCGTAGAACAGACCAAAGCCTACCGTACTCCAAAGCAGCCATCGTACGGGGGCTCGCCGTATGGCGTCGTGAACCGCCGAGATATTTCCCCGCTGCATGACCATTCCCAGCATTATCGGCAAGGTGAATATATAGCGCAGGCAAGCACTCCACAGCCAATAGCCGCCTGATATGTTCATGCTGCGATTGAAAACAAATGTAAAGGCAAAAAAGAGAGAACCGAGAATACCGTAAACCAGCGCACGCTTCATTAAAAATTATACTTCCTTACAGAGCCGCAAGCTTGCGGCCAATTTCTTTCGCTTTTTCCAAATCCTTCGGCCAGCGATTAGCCCGGGAATCCTTCTTCTTCTCCACATCAAACATTCCGGACTCGAATTTGTCATAGTCAGGATATTGCCATGTATCACAAGCGTAGAGGATTTCCGGCTGACGACCGAGGATTACCTTCGTGAATTTCTGGAAGGGCCACAGCATCGACTCAATGTGGAAGTGCTCCATGCCCTGCTCATCAAGGTTCATGGTGTAGAGGAATGCCGAGGGCAATTCCTTTGGGAACACGGTGGGCGTTTCAAAATTGTAAATGTAATTGGAGAAGTACAGACGCTCAAGGAAAGCGGCCATGAGAGAAGAAATGTTCATGAAGTAAATGGGCGCACCCAATACGAGGGCGTCACATTCCTTTATCTCCTCAAGAATCGGAGAAATGTCATCCTTTACCGCACAGTGACCATGGGGGACAGCCTTGTTCTTGCAGTAGAAGCAGCTGACACAGCCGGAAAACTTCAAATCCGCCAGCTGATAGAGCTTCGTCTCTGCCCCGGCCTCCTCACAGCCGTCGAGACAAGCCCGGATAATGTCGTAGGTGTTGTTATGACGGCGGGGACTTCCGTTGATGGCGATAATTTTCTTCATGATACTTCCCTCCTGTATTGAGCTTTACGCTCTTTTGCTGTCTGCTTTCTGCTGGAACCGCTCACTCTCCACGATGAAGCGCTCATGAACGCCCTTGCCTATCTCACCGGCCTCATCTTCAGCTTTTACATCGAAGGTGAGCTTCTTTCCTTCTACTTTGGTAAGGACGGCCGTGGCCTTTACATTCAGACCGCAGGGAGTGGCTGCAGTATGAGCAACATTCATGAGAATTCCTACGCTGGTACAGCCCTCAGGCAGATTTTCTTCAGCCAGATTTGCGGCGGCTTCCTCCATGCGAGCTATCATCATGGGGGTAGCGTAGACATTGAGACTGCCGCTTCCGACGGTCTTAGCAGTGTTTGTATCGTTTACAGTCTCCGAAGCAGTCTTCGTCAGACCTATCGTCAGTTTCTCGGTAAGATTTGCTGTATCAGCCATGAGTTTACCTCCAAAAATATTATAGACGAATTCATTATATCAAATTCGCCCCACCGGTCAATGTATACACATAGAAAAAGGCTGCTGCAAGTCACCCCTCCGCCCTTCGGGCACCTCCCCTAGAGGGGAGGCTAAAAAATGTGCGGCACCTCCCTATAGGGGAGGCTATAGGTGTACATTTGCAACAGCCTCAGCTTGTTCTACTTGTTCTGCTTGTTCTGCGTATTCTGTTTATCAGCCAATCTCTCGCGGATATTCTACCTGACGAATCTCGTCAATCTTGTTGCCCTCGCCAACCATGACGACGGTAGGCTTGAACTCATCAGCTTCCTTCTCCTCCATCCAGGCATAGGAAATGATGATGACGGTATCGCCGGGCTGAACAAGGCGGGCAGCTGCGCCATTGAGGCAGATAATACCGCTGTTGGGCTCGCCAGCAATTACATAGGTCTCCAGACGAGCACCATTGTTGTTGTCCACAATCTGCACCTTTTCATTGGGGCGAATGTTAGCCGCCTTCATGAGCGTACTGTCGATGGTAATGCTGCCCATGTAGTTCAGGCAGGCCTCGGTAACGGTAGCGCGATGGAGCTTGGATTTAAAGATATTTACAAGCATTTTCTTCCTCCAAATATAAAACCGATGAAATTACGGCATTATCCAATGATAATATTGTCGATGAGGCGGGTCTTGCCGATGCGGACAGCCATTGCCATGAGAGATTCCTTCTCTACAGTCTCGATAGGCTCAAGCGTTGGGAAATCATAGAGCTCTACATACTCTACATCGGCAGCCGGCTCAGCAGCCAGCTCATCACGGACGATTTTCAGCAGAGCAGCTACATTCTTCTCACCGCCGGCAAAGGCAGCTTCAGCCTTCCGCAAGCTGCGGGAGAGGCAAAGTGCCTGCTGCTTCTCGGTATCGGAGAGGTAAGCATTGCGGGAAGAACGAGCCAGACCGCTGTCCTCACGATTGATGGGAACCATTACGACTTCAACAGGGATGTTCAGGTCATTGACGAAGCGCTTGATGACGCAGACCTGCTGAGCATCCTTCTGACCGAAGTAGGCTCTGTCAGCCCGGGAAAGATTCATGAGGCGGGTAACGACGGTAGCGACGCCGCGGAAGTGACCGGGGCGGCTGGCACCGCAGAGCTTGCGGGTGAAATCGCCGTCAACATTTACATACGTGCAGAAGCCCTGCGGATACATCTCTGCCGGATCCGGATGGAATACGGCATCAACATTCACGCTTTCCAGCTTGGCACAGTCAGCCTCGAACATTCTGGGGTATTTATCATAGTCTTCATTGGGGCCAAACTGAATGGGATTAACGAAGACAGAAGCGATAACAACATCATTATCGGCTCTGGCTGCCCGCATGAGGGTCAGATGACCTTCGTGGAGAGCGCCCATAGTGGGAACGAGACCGATGGTCTTGCCGGCCTTTTTCAGTTCAGCAGTGTAAGCAGTGATTTCAGCGATAGTTGACAGGACTTTCATTTCCAAAACTCCTTTTATTTAAGCTTCATTTTCTGCGGCCTCGGCTGCCTTTTCATCCTGACGGACGAAGTAGTTGGCAACGAGAGATCCGGAAATATTATGCCATACAGAGAAAATTGCACCGGGGATAGCTGCTTCCGGCGTGAAGAACTTTACCGAAAGGGCGGTAGCCAGACCGGAATTCTGCATACCGACCTCGATAGCCATAGAACGAGCCTTCGCCGGTTCGAGCTTCAGCAGTTTTGCCATCATGTAGCCTAGCAGGATACCAAAGCCGTTGTGAAGCACTACAACACCGGCAATCATAAGACCATACTGCATGAGCTTGGCGGCAGACAGGGCTACAACACCGGCAACAATGAGAACAACGGTGAGCGCGGAGAATGCCGGAAGAATGGTCAGGCACTTCTTTACGATACCGCCGGCAAAGTGGTTCATGAGAAGACCGGCCAGTACCGGCACAAGAACCATCTTGACGATGGACATCATCATAGCTTCCGGAGAAATGGCAATCCACGCACCTGCCAGCCACCAGGTAATCCACGGAGTAACAAAGGGAGCCAGCAGCGTAGTGCAGGTAGTCATTGCTACAGAAAGGGCTACATCACCCTTCGCCAAATAAGCGATTACATTGGAAGCGGTACCGCCGGGGCAGGTTCCGACCAGAATAACGCCGATAGCCAGCTCCGGGGGAATGGCGAAGCACTTTACCAGCACCCATGCCATGAAGGGCATGATGGTAAACTGCAGCAGCGCGCCGGCACCAACTTCCCAAGGACGCTTTGCCAGAATACGGAAGTCTTCAACCTTCAGTGTCATACCCATGCCGAACATGACAACGCCCAAAAGCATCGGGATGTGAGGTCCAATCCACTTGCAGGTACCGGGAGCTGCCGCACCCAGCACACCGGCCGCCAGCACCAGCAGTGCCATATTGCGGGTAATGAGGTTACAAATTGCTTGCATTTTTTCCTCCTTGGAATAAGCAATTATTTAAATACGGCGGCAAAAGAAAAACGCCTTCCCGCGGGAAGGCGTGTATCGTCTAAACAACGCACCACAAGGCCTTCCTGTCTCAGTCATTCCATGAGAAGATCTAAGCAGAAAAGTGATACAAGGTATGTCTTAAATGAAAAAGTATAATTCGCTTGGGATATTATCTTTTGCCACGGGTAGAATACCACAGTTGTTTTTAAAAATCAACAGCAAAGTCATAAATATAAATTATTTACTTTTTTCGCCCCAAAGTCCGTCTTCATGCTCCCCTGTCAGCTTAAGAGAAACCAGCTTGCCGCTCTCAACGCCCTCGGCATCACAATACACTCTGATGTAGGTATCAGTAAGACCGTCGGCAATATTTTTCTCCGGGTCGATGGTTTCTATCAGTACCTCTTTCACTGCTCCTATCGAGGCCTTGCGGAAGCGGGCTGCTGTCCGCTCTCCCACATCCTCAAGGCGGTGAACTCTCTCCTTCTTCACCGGCTCCGGTACCTGATTGGGCATGGTGGCTGCCGGAGTGCCGGGACGGACGGAGTAAGGGAATACATGAATCTTGCTGAAGCCGATAGTCTCAGCATTCTTCAAAGTCTCAGCAAACAGTTCCTCTGTCTCTCCGGGGAAGCCTACGATTATATCGGTTGTCAGCGCTAGTGAAGGCACCTCGCTGCGCAGTCTCTCGGTCAGCGCGATAAACTCTGCCGTATTGTAGTGGCGATTCATTCGCCGCAGAATCTCATCGCTGCCTGCCTGCAGAGGCAAGTGGAGATGCGGTGCAAAGCGCGGCTCCTCCTTCATCAAGGTAAGCAGTCTTTCATCCACTTCCACTGACTCCAGTGAGCTGAGGCGCACTCTGGCAAAGCTTTTCTCAGCCAAAATCAGCTCTACTGCGTCGGCCAAAGTCGTACCATCACCAAAATCACGACCATAGGCACCCAAATGAATACCGGTGAGAACTATCTCCCGATAGCCATCCTCTGCCAGACGCTTTGCCTCTGCCCTGATACTATCCAAACGGCGGGAGCGGAGCGGCCCTCTCGTGTAGGGAATGATGCAGTAGGTACAGAAGTTCTCGCAGCCTTCCTGTATTTTTATGAAAGCGCGGGTACGCTGATGGGGGGCAATATCTCCCTTCACATCATCATCGACGACAAGCTCCTCGAACTCGTGGGTCTCCCGGATATTTCCCACCCGGGATGTTGCCCGCCGCTCCTGAGCATAGGCGGCAGCCGCTTCCTCAGCCAAGGTGACGATATTCTGACGGTCCTTCGTGCCGATGACCAATCCTACGCCCTCGATGGCGGCGATGTCATCCGGTGCCAGCTGTGCGTAGCAGCCGGTAACGGCAATAACAGCCTCCGGATTCAGCCGATGCGCCCGTCTTATCTGCTGACGTGATTTCTTCTCTCCTACCGCCGTCACAGAGCAGGTGTTGATGACATATATGTCAGCGTCCTCGCCGAACTGTTTTATTTCATAGCCGGCCCGACGGAACAGCTCACTCATTGATTGAGTTTCTATCTGATTAACTTTGCAGCCAAGAGTAAGAAAGGCTACAGATTTGTTTTTCTTCATGGGTTCTTCCTAAAAAATATTTAAGTCATATTATTCAAGCAGTCTCCCCTAAAGGGGAGGCTTTATTGGTTTCATACAAGGGCACCAACGTCCCCGCACTGGTACTGGATAATAGCAGCAACAGTAAGTGCTGCCGTCTCTGCCCGGAATATCCTCGGCCCCATGGTGACGGAATTGAAGCCTGCCTCTACCGCCGCCTGAGCTTCGGCCTGAGTGAAGCCCCCTTCCGGCCCAACCAGTGCCATAAACTTCTCCAGCGAGTTCTCCTCTCGAAGCTTTTTTGTGAGAAATCTGCCGATGGAGAGATTTGCTTCATTCTCGTATGCGAATACACCTACAGTGCCGTTATCCAGCTCAGCCTTTCCATCCGAGGCCAGCCACTTCTTCAGCGGCTTTACATCCTCCACCACCATCAGGCGGGTGCGGCCGCACTGCTTGGCTGCCTCGTCGGCAATCTTCTGCCAGCGTTCCCGACGAGCTGCCGCTTTCTTATCATCCAGCTTCACGACAGTATTATCCGATACGAGAGGAATCAGGCGATTCACCCCAAGCTCTACTGCCTTTTGAACAACGAATTCAAACTTTTCGCCCTTGATGAGGCAGGCAGCCAACGCAATATTTATCGGCGACTCGGTAGCTGCAGAACCATCGGCGTACTCCACCAGTCGGAGGTCTACTTCATCCTCCCGAAAGGCAGTCGCTTCCATGATGGCAACAGTACCATAGTCGTCCACTACTGTGTATTTATCTCCCACCCTGCCCCTTAGTGCATAGCCAACATGATGCGCATCGGTGCCGACCAGAGTCAGAGTGTCTGATATCTTTTCTTTCGTAAATAGTCTTCGCATTATAATTACCTAATACAGTCTTAGCTACAAACACAACATAGACATGATACCACAATTCCGGCAATAAAAAAACAGAGGCTGTATTTACACAACAGCCTCTGTGTATTTTTTGTATCAATCAGGCTTCCTTATTGGGGCAGAATTCATCATGGATGGCGTTGGCAGCCTTCTCCAAATCTCTGGCCTTGATGAGGCAGGAGATACTTATCTCCGAGGTGGAGATAACATCAATGTTTACACCCTGATTTGCAATAGCACCAAACATTCGGGCTGCGATACCCGGGCTGCCGAGCATACCGGCACCGACGATAGATATCTTTGCGATATTCTCCTGAACGAGAACGCCGTCGGCACCCATTTCACCGGCCACTCTGTCGACAATGGCTTTGGCCTGCCACAAATCATCGAGGCTAACGGTGAAGCACATATCTGTCTTTATCTCCATGCTGCGGACGCTCTGGACAATCATGTCTACATCGACATGTGCTTCAGCCAGCGCAGTAAAGATGGAGAAAGCAATTCCCGGATTATTGGGAATGCCGAGGATAGCTATCTTTGCAACCTTTGTATCATGGGCAACGCCCCGAATGATAAAGCTCTTTTCTTCCATGGTGTAGTCCCCCCTGATAATAGTGCCAGACTTCTGAGTGAATGTAGAACGAACATGAATCGGGATATTGTAGAGCATGCCCATTTCTACGGAACGGAGCTGCATTACACCAGCACCGAGGCGAGCCATTTCCAGCATCTCATCGTAGGTGATTTCCTTCATTTTCCGGGCACCCTTAATGAGACGCGGGTCAGCTGAGTAAACACCATCAACATCCGTGTATATCTCACAGACATCAGCCTTCAATGTACCGGCAAGGGCTACGGCAGAAGCATCGGAGCCGCCGCGTCCGAGGGTAACGGGATCACCATTTTCAGCAACGCCCTGAAACCCGGCAACAACTACTATGCTGCCCTTATCCAGCTCATCCTTGACACGGTCGGGAACTATATCGATAATCTTGCCTTTTGTATGGACAGAATCAGTCTTTATTCCGGCAAGCGTACCGGTGAGAGATACCGCTTTTTGTCCCAGCTTTCTGAAAGCCATCGTAAGCAGCGCTATGGACTGCTGCTCACCGATGGACATGAGCATATCCATCTCTCGGGGATATTTATACGGGTCCTTAGTGATACCCTTGGCCATCTCTATAAGGTCATCTGTGGTGTCTCCCATTGCGGAAACGACCACTACCACCTTATCATCTGGCGCTTTATCTTCTACTACGCGTCTGGCAACATCAAGAATTTTCTCAACACTGCCGACAGAGCTGCCGCCGAATTTTTTAACAATCAGTGCCATGCTTCTCCCCCTATAATTTGCGTCGTGTTGGACTATGACTTCCTTTGCAATCAGAGGAAGGATCCTCGAATAGGCGGGGATTGTCCGTATTAAAAGGACATCTGCCCAAACAATTTTACAAATAATAAATTGCCGTTATTATACACGCCAGTGACTGCTTTCGTCTACAGAAAACCGGAAATTATACGGTATACAGCAGAATCGTGGCTATCAGTCAGCCTTTTCCATGAGAGTAACGATATCTTTCCCATCACTCTCTTTAAAACGAACAGACACATCCTCACGCTGAGAGGTCGGAACATTCTTGCCAACGAAATCTGCTCGAATCGGCAGCTCACGATGGCCACGGTCAATGAGGACGGCCAGCTGTATACGCTGGGGGCGACCCATGTCGGCCAGCTCATTGAGAGCCGCTCTGATGGTGCGGCCGGTGAAGAGAACATCGTCACAGAGAACGACGGTCTTGCCGGTGATGTCTACCGGCAGATGAGTGGGGTGAACTACCGGCTGATAGGAAAGGCTGGTAAGGTCATCGCGGTAGAGGGTAATATCCAGCATACCAACCGGCGGACGATTACCTTCTATCTGCTGAATGGCATCGGCAATACGCTCGGACATAGGAACACCGCGGGTACGGATTCCTACAAGAATTATATTCTCCACGCCGTGGTTTTTCTCCACAATCTCATGAGCAATACGCACAAGAGCACGGCGAATAGCGTCTTCATCCATCAAGGTGTTCTTTACATTAAGTTCCTGCATCTCTTTCACCTTCACTTTAATTATTTCTGTTCCACTCTTTCTCTGATAGCGCTTATAAGGTCTTCCATATCCTTTGGCATCGGGGCAGTAAAGGTCATTTCCTCTCCGGTAACAGGATGTACAAGCGTCATCTGGCGAGAGTGAAGAGCCTGTCCCGCAATAATGCCATCAAAGGGTGTCTTTCTGCGGCTGCCGTACTTTGGATCGCCGAAGACGGGATAGCCGATATGAGCCAGATGGACGCGAATCTGATGGGTGCGACCTGTCTCCAGCTTGCACTCGGCAACCGTATAGTCACCGATACGCTCCATGACCCGGAAGTGAGTAACCGCAGGCTTGCCGTCAGCCCGGACAGCCATTTTCTGCCTGTCCTTTTCATCACGGCCGATTGCGCCCTTGATGATACCGGCTTCCTCATTTATGCTGCCACGGACGACAGCACAGTATATTCTCGATGCTGTCTTTTCCCCTATCTGTTTCGACAGAGAGGCATGGGCATTATCATTCTTCGCCGCCACCATTACACCGGAAGTATCCTTGTCCAGACGGTGTACGATACCCGGCCGCTCTACGCCGCCGATTCCGGACAAATCCTTGCAATGATAGAGCAGTGCATTCACCAGCGTCCCGGAATAAATGCCCGGAGACGGATGAACTGCCATGCCCCTTGCTTTGTTGATGACGATAATGTCGCTGTCCTCGTAGAGGATATCAAGCGGAATATTTTCCGGCAGTGCCTCAGCACTTACCGCCGGGGGAATTTCCAGCCGTATCTCTTCACCGCCGGCAAGACGATAATTTGCCTTCTTCACGGCGCCGTCTACAGTCAGGCGACCATCGTCAAGGAGCTTCTGAACCCGCGCCCGAGAAATGTCTGTCAGGTTCTTCGCCACAAAGGCATCGAGGCGAGAGCCCTTGTCA
>JAZLHS010000103.1:0-31689 GCA_045616885.1 Selenomonadaceae bacterium
TGCCGCTCGCGAGAAGGGTGCTATGGCCCTCTTCGGCGAGAAGTACGGTGATATCGTCCGCGTCGTTACCGTTCCCGGTTTCTCTATGGAGCTCTGCGGCGGTTCTCATGTAAAGAATGTCGGTCAGATTGGTCTCTTTAAGATTGTCAGCGAGTCCGGCGTAGCTGCCGGCGTTCGCCGCATCGAGGCTATCACCGGTCAGGCCGCTCTCGACTATGCTCGTCGTCAGGAGGCTGCTGTCAAGGAAGCTGCTGCTGTCCTGAAGACCCGCCCGGCTGATGTAGTAGCTAAGCTGAATGCACTGGTAGTCGAGCACAAGGAAATGGCTCAGAAGATTGCTGAGGTAAATGCTGCCCGCGAGAAGATGGATGCACAGAACCTCGTAATGGGTATGAAGAAGTACGGCGAGACTCCGGTGGCAATGGGCAAGGTAAATGCCGAGTCCATAGACGACATTCGTCGTATGGCTGACCTAGTACTGGAGCAGCTGGCCGGTGGTCTTGTCATTCTGGCCGCTGTAGAAGAAGGAAAGGTCACCTTCGTTGCCAAGGTCTCCAAGGAGGCTGTCAAGGCAGGTCTCCATGCCGGTAAGCTCGTCAAGGAGGCTGCTCAGGTCGTCGGCGGCAACGGCGGCGGTCGCCCGGATATGGCACAGGCCGGCGGTAAGAACCCCGAGAAGCTTAAGGAAGCATTTGATAAGGTCGAGGAAGTCGTCAAGGCTGCCCTCGGTCTCTAAGTCCCCCAAAAAGCTACAACAAAAGCGAGGGCGTAAGCCCTCGCTTTTTTATGTCATTATAAAGTGGATGAAAAGAAGAAGGGCCTGTGACAAAGTCACAGGCCCTCTTGCGTTATACTTATTATGCTTTCGGCTGAGCAGTCTTTACACGAGCGAAGCGATGAGAGAACTTGGCCGAGCTGATGAAGAAGCTCTTGAGTACACGGGCGAAGTCCTCGGAGGTAGTATTGCTCATCGCAACAGCGAAGGCAAAGTTGCCGCGAACCCAACGGGCGGCATAGCTGCCGTGATCGGTAGAGCAGATATCGACGGTGACAAGGTCAGAGCTGAGAAGCTGGGTAGTAGCCCACTCATAGCCGACAAAGCCGCTGATATCATCGAGACCGGAATCTGTGCGGAGAGCGGTGCGAACCATCAGCTCGCTACCGTCCATCTGGTTGACGAAGCGGAGATCGCTGACGCGATTGGCGATAGCGGAAATAACTACAGCCGGGTCATAGGTGCGATATATATCACCTGGGAGGTAGAGGACAGGGAAGCCGATAGCACGTTGGAGAGTAGGAATATCCTCGTAGGTGCGAATCGGATTGGCGGTATCCACAACGGCCGGAGCCTCAGTCTCTGCCGGAGCTTCTTCAGCGAAAACAGGTGCAGTAAAAGCGAGTGTGCTGAATGCAGTAACAGCAGCCACAGCCAAAGTCTTTTTCTGATTAGAAAATTTCATTGTTATTCCTCCGATGTATCTTTGTTAAAACAATACCGTAACATTATAACGTAAGACAAAATTTGTCAAGGTCATTTTTTGCAAAAGTATGTTTCTTACAGAAAGCCTCGTTTCTTTTGCTTTAACATAGGGGTTTATCCAACTGTATACAAAAAATAATACTTTTAAATGTGCGGTTCAACGACGTTGTGCGATAGAATTAAAACATGAATTCGTGAAAAAAAGCGAAGGTCTATTGTAATGAGTCTGAAGTTATGGCATAATTTTTATTAGATATTTGCGGTTCGTAGCATATCAGCTAATGATAGTCACATTTACTTGCGTTGGAGGAAAAGTATGTCGGTTTCATATAACAGATTACAGAAATGGCTGATATATAAAAATATGAGAGCCGTCGGAATCATAGGATTGCTGACATTGCACCAATTACATTCACTCGTATGTGGAAAGATAATGAAGTGACCATGACGGTGCTAGAGAAAATATGTGAGGTTCTGGATGCGGATTTTGGGGACGTTGTGGAATATAAAAAATAGCGTTTATGGAGGTGCCTCGTGTTAAAAGATAAGAGCATGACATATGTGACGCTGTTTAGTTCGGCTGGTGTTGGCTGTCACGGCTTTAAGATGGAAGGATACCGCTGTATTGCGACGAACGAAAAACTCGAACGACGAATGCAAGTACAGCGGTGTAATCATAAATGCGAATATGATTCTGGCTATATTGTCGGAGATATCACATCGGATGCGATTAAGCAGCGCATTTATGATGAAATACGTAGATGGAAGCGTAAAGGCAATGACCGTGTAGATGTCATAGTTGCTACGCCACCTTGTCAAGGTATCAGCGTTATTAACCATAAAAAGAATGAGAAAGAAATAAATAGAAACAGCCTGGTAGTTGAGTCTGTTGAGATTATTCGTCAGATTAAGCCGAGAGTTTTCATTTTTGAGAATGTTATGGCGTTTCAAAAAACGCTCTGTATCGCTCCTGATGGACGGACTATGCAAATCGGAGAGTATGTTAGAGAGATTCTTGGAAAAGATTATATCATCTCTGGACGTATTTTGAACTTTATGAATTATGGATCGAATTCCTCACGGACAAGAACACTGATGATTGGCGTTGATAAGGAATATCGAAATAACATTACCCCATATGACCTTTATCCGGAGTTTAGGTCAGAAAAGACATTACGAGAAGTCATTTTTGATTTGCCAAGACTTGAATGGGGAGAAATATGTGCTGATGATTTTTACCATGCATTCCGCACGTATAAACCTGAAATGCGAGCGTGGATTCACGATTTAAAAGAGGGGGAATCCGCATTTGACAACGATATTCCTGAAAAACGACCGCACAAAGTTATTAATGGGAAAATTGTTGAGAATATCAGAAAAAACCGGGATAAGTACACAAGACAACCTTGGGATCGCTTTATTCAGTGTGTTCATACCCGCAATGATCAGTTAGCGGCACAGAATACAATCCATCCAGAGCAAGACCGAGTTTATAGTATTCGAGAACTCATGACAATGATGTCAATTCCAAAGGATTTTCGTTGGGTAGACATGAGCCTTGAAGCGTTGAATGCACTATCGGATAAAGAAAAATTGGATGTCTACAAAAACAATGAAATAAATATTAGGCAGTGCTTGGGAGAGGCTGTTCCGACCGAAATAATGCGTCAACTTGCTGTAGCTATTCGCAATAAGTTGATGCAAAAAAGGTGCGAGTCCATTGAAATCAACAAATTGATTGCAGAAAAGCACTTGGATGATCGTAGCAACCTGTGTAACTTCCTTAGAGATAATCCTATGGAATTAGATTTGGCATCACTTATGCGAATTACCGAGCTTTGTAATGCCCGCAGGGAGAAGAATGCCGCTTTTTATACCAATAAATTTATTGCAAATGAAATCATGGGCAGTCTGCCAACATTCAGCAAGGACGAAATACGTATATTAGAACCATCTGTAGGTGTTGGTAGTTTTGTCCCTTTTCTTTTCAAACGGTATGAAAGTGTCCCACATGTTATTTTGGATGTAGTTGATATTGATCCGGACAGCATAGAAACACTTGATATAATGTTGGAAAAACTTGTCATACCGAGAAACTTCACAATTAATAGGATATGCCAAGATTTTCTTACCTACAAAACGACACACCGATATGACTTGGCTGTTGGGAATCCTCCTTTCTCAAAGTTGAAAGAAAGAACGCCAGAAGTAGAGTTGAGTCTTGCTGCAAATGCAAATAAGGTTACAAATAATCTCTCGGAAATGTTTCTAGAAAAATGTATCCGTTGCAGTGATTGTGTTGCACTGGTATTGAATAAGACTTTTCTTAGTACGGATGAATTTAAAGCTACGAGGGATGTCTTGCGGCAAATGCGGGTCGAGACCATAATTGACTTTGGTCGCTATGGTTTTACAGGAGTGTCGATTGAAACGATATGCCTGATTGTATATCCAAAGATGAAGCCGAAAGAGACTTCAGTATACAGCATGAAATTTAACCGCAAATCAATCCGAGAACAGTCCTATTGGGCAGATAAAAGATTTCCTTATTTCATTATTTACAGGGATGAAGATTTCGATAGAGTAGCAGATAAACTGCTTTTCGATGTGTTCTATGTATTTCGAGATAGGCAGATTACAAAGTCAATTACGACTTCAGAACCAGAAGCGCTTGATTTTTGGGTGCTTAAGGCAAAAAATATTGATGATGATGGACAGGGAGTCACCCATATACCAGGTTATGATGTTTATTTGCCCCCCAAAGTGGCGAAAAAACTTTCTGTATTCCGCTATGTGGATGATGATAGTGTCTATCTTACTCCGAACATGACATATAATCCACGAGTTATTAAGAATCCTCCTGGAACTATTCCCGATGGGTCTGTAGCAGTTCTGATTCCAAAGAAATCGCTACGGCTTACTAAGAGGCAGATGGAATATTTCTGCACAAAGGAATACAGGAGGTTTTACAGCATTGCGAGAAACCTATCAACACAGTCAATCAATGTGGATAAAACAAGTGTGTATTTTTATGGGGTGTTGAAAGAAAATGACGAGTAATATTTTACAGCGATTTTTAGACGAGCATGATTATGATGTCCGTAAAACGGGAAATGGTCGATGGATTGACCAGAAATGTGCATTAGATGCGGTTTGCTTCGTTGCAGACTGTATTGTGGACTATATTCAGAACGGAGGTAAGCAACCGTTCCAGTCACCGAATATTTGGCATTCTGAGTACGCAATAGAGAATGTTCAACACTTGTTTGGCAAGCCAGACCCCACCATACGGACAACACTTGATGAATACAATAAATTTTTTCGCCAGCCAATGAAGATGCTTGCTGCGGCGGGCGTTTTGCGTGAGGATGGAGTGAGAGGCAATACAATTCAGTTCAGTATAGAAAACATGGATGTTTTGGAATATATTGCTCTCCGTGAGCGCAACTCTTTTGAGTTTCTGTGCCTGTATATTGAAAAGACACTTAAAGATAGTGGTTTATGGGACGCATTTGAAACTTTTTTCGAATTACAGACAAAAGAGTCTCTTCAGGAACTTAAAAATGAGTTTTCTGATTTTTGCTTCGAATATACACCAATCAGCACAGCTGTAGAGGCAAGACGAATTTTTATTAAAGTGTTAAATCCGCTTGCCTGTAAGCTTCATAAGAAGGGTGTGGAAAAAGGGCGAATTTCTCGGTCAATGATTACCTACGACAAAATTATGTATAACCAAACAAACTGGAGAGATGATGCCGTAGGTAAGGATAAGAATATCGCTCGCGGTGATTTCAACCCTCAACCGAAGACGGAACAAATGTATCGGTACCGTATAAGCAGAGCAATGAAGTACCTCCGCAAATTCAACGATGCGCATCGTGAAAGCCTGTCGGAAGTACTTGACCGTTTTTCTGTCGGAGAAAAGGCAACGCATATGCACCATATCTTCCCGCAGAATGAATTTGGGGAGATTGCTGATTATATTGAAAATCTTATTGCACTAACCAGCGGGCAACACCTACAAAAAGCACATCCAAACGGCAACACACAGATCATTGACAGGCAGTACCAATACACTTGCCTTATCGCAAAAACGGAAAGCATCAGAAAAAATCTCATGGCAAATAAAGGTGAGCCGATTATCTACGATTTTGCAGCTTTTATGTATGTGCTTGATGTCGGTCTTCGGACAGATTATTTTGAGGCTTTGGCCTCTTATGATTTTAATTCCGTGGTAACTGGAATTGAGTTTAATTATTAATTCCCGTTGATGGGGATACAGGTTTTTATAATGGGCTGGATAGAACGAAAAAGGCATATCATCTATGTACTATTAAAAGATTCAAAAGCCTATAAGAAAGCCGTTGAAAAAAGGTAATGCTGTGCGGTGACTGCTTCTTGACAGTATGTTATTGCCTTGAGTCGGCGAAATTGCTGTGGCTCTTTAGAATGATGAATATTTTTCCAAAGAATGTGGCACTGTTGCGGACTCCATTGCTTGGAATTAATGGGTGGTGGATACATAATGTCAAAATCATCAAATGCGACTGCGTCCGCTTTTGGATGGGAGTTTCAGAGCAATGCAGCAATTATGCTGATGATTAAGAATATTTTTGAGGCATCCAAAGTTAAAGTTGAAGGCGAAAATGAAGATATTGAAATTACGTTTTTTAATAGGAAGAGGCTGATGGCACAAGCGAAAGCTGTCGAAAATCCTGATATTTTTAAAAATGTAAAAAGAAAGTTGGAAGAAGGTTTACGAACTCTAAATGCAGCTTTTAAAATAGCTGATGTTGAAAAACTAATATTCGTCACAAACTCACCCAATCCATTCAACATTAAGCAGACTATGTACAAGTTTAGTAGTCCTCTTAATGCAGTTCCTTATTCCGAGTTGCCATCAGAGTGTCAACGATCAATTAATGATATTTGCTCAAAAAATGGGTATGATATGGATACTTCCATGTTGACAATTTGTGTGATGCAATTTCACGGAGAATCCGAGGATGAACGTTATAAAGTATTGCAATTTTTGACTGCGGAGTTTCTCCAGCATCTTGGCGTTGATAAAGTATCCTCAAGTCAAGTGCTATCTTTGTGGCAGAATTCTTTTAGAGTGAATGCTTCTCAGAGAACTTCCGAAATAACGAAGGAAAGCATGATATGGCCAATCATCGCTATTCAATGTGAGGCTAGAGAAACAGATATCGAATTAGATGATTATGATGCATCTGATGTATCAGAAATATTGCAAAAGTATAGAGCAGTGATAAACAACAATAGTGAAAGATTCGAGTTCGTTTTAAGAGTAATTAGCGATTTTAATGATTTCTGCCCTTCAATGAAGACTAAGCAACGGGTAGAAAAATTTGTGTCCGAACGATGGGAATTTTACAAGAGTTATTTCGGTTTGCACAACACAGATTCCGTTACAGAGGAAGTAGTAGTTCGTCTCACACTTTTAAAAATCCTTAAAAGTCGAAGGGTAATTGCCGAGATAAAAGGCAAGGTGAAATTATGAAAATAGTTTCATTACAGGTGATCTCGATTCAACAGACACTCTTGGGAGAAAATCAAAAGGTTTTTCGCTTTGGTTCAGGAGTGAATGTTGTTTTTAGTAAAAGGAACAGTGTGGGGAAGACTACATTGTTGAGAATGATTATGTATGCGTTTGGTTATCCGATTCCCAATACGCGTGGTATTCGTTTTTCTGAATATGAGACCATCTTGACAGTAATAGGAACAAATAAGAATGAATATACTCTAACTAGAAATGGAAATTATATTGAAATTGCTCATAATGGAATTGAAGAAGGATATTCCCTTCCTGCCGAACAAAGTGAAATACACACTTTGATTTTTGGCATCGACAAATCTGAGGTCATTGACAATCTACTTGGTGCATTTTATGTTGATCAAGAAAAAGGGTGGACACTATTAAATCGCGGAAAGGTAATTGGTAATATACATTTTTCTATTGAATCTATGCTCAGAGGATTGTCTGATAAATCAAATGACGAATTATCACAAAGACTTTCCATAGTAAGACGAGAACTTAAGAAATATAGGCATATGCTTGATATTGCCAAATATAAGGCAGAGATAAACAAACTTGGGGAAACAGTTTATTCCGATTCTCCAGCTGATGAAATCGATATCGCTTTAGAAGTTCTATACTGTGAAAGAAAACCGCTCGAAGAAGAACTGCGTCGCATAAAGAGTGTAGTCCGAAAGAACAGTGATTTTGAAAAATACATTACCTCTTTTAGGCTTCGGGTAAAGACACCGGATGGCATGGAAATTCCTGTCAACAGGGATACCTTGGTTGGTTACGCTGATACAACCAATCTTCTTGTTGCAAAGCAAAAAATAGCTTGCGATCAACTTGCGGTAATTGACCAGAAAATACATCGATTAAAGACCAAGCAAGATATGGAGTCGAAACTATTTGAGGTAAAAAGTAGCATAGAGCGATTTGATAGTGAAATATCAAGAATTGAAGTTGATGCTCTATCTACGCAACGGATTATTGCAAAGTTGGAGAAAGAACGGAAGGATTTAGAGGAAAAGATTATCAGAAATGTAAAGCAGAACAATCCGCTTGTCGCAGAATTGCATGGCCTTATTTCACGATATGCTACTCGTCTTGGTTTGGATGAGAAGTACGTAAGTGTGCGAAACGATTACATTTTTACAAATGATCTCAAATCATTGTCTGGAGCAATATTTCATAAGATTGTATTTGTTTTCAAAATATCGTATGTGGCGCTGATCAGAAATCATACAGGAGTCAACCTCCCAATTATTTTGGATTCACCAAGCGGACGTGAGGTAAGCGAAGAAAATGTGAATGAGATGATGGCTATCTTGGCGGAAGATTATGCTGAACACCAAATTATAATTGCGTCAATTTACAACAGCTACGACTTTGCTGATAAAACCATAATTGAATTACAAGATCGACTTTTACCATTTTGATATAAGTCTGCTTCCGCTTAAATAGCTGCTCGCAGTGAATAATGCTTGGTAAGTAATATTTTGCAAGCAGGTTGCTTGTAACCAAAAAACTTATTTTGGCATCTTCACTTCGCAAGTGGATGTCATATGGCAAGCAATGCCTTTGGGCAATAAATGAGAAAAGGAGAAATACGGTTCCGCCGTACTTCTCCTTTTTCTCAGTGGTGCCTCTGGCCTCAAACCAATCCAATCAGCATTTTCAATGCTGGCTGGGCATCGTTTAGGCACCTTTTTACTCGCGCTCCTACGCTCGAATTTTTACTTCTGCTTGAATTGCAGATTCTCCCTAGCGGGTAATATAATTCAGCTGAGCAATTCTAGAAAGCTTTTTTAGAATTTATTAGTGTATTACCAAAGTATCTGCTGCTGTGATTTGAACTCCGCCATGACCTAAGCGTAAATGCGCTCAGTAGAAATGATGCGGTGAGCAATCTGCTCCACATTATTGACGGTGTCCAACAAAATCGAAAACATTTTCGATGGCAGCTGTTCGTTTTCCACATATGAGCTGCAGTTATATTTATTATGTTGGGGAATACGCCATTTATATAATAATTTTTAGTTGTTTACAGAATTGCAATGCAATTCTTATTTTTAGGAGAATGAGGCGGATAAATAATGTCAACCGATCTTGCTGACCTGGTTGACAATGACGGTTGACGGTCTTATTATTAGGAAGAAGATTTTTGTGTACGGGAGGCCTATTATGGGTAAGGGAATATTTATTACAGGAACGGGTACGGACGTAGGAAAAACCTTTGTCACCGCGTTAATCGTTAAGAAACTTAGAGACGCCGGGAAGAACGCCGGATACTACAAGGCGGCTATCTCCGGAGCAGAGAAGGCAGAGGATGGCACTCTCCTGCCGGGGGATGCACTCTATGTCAACAAGGTAGCGGGAATCGGTGAGTCCGTGGAGAATCTGGTAAGCTACTCTTACTATGAGGCGGTTTCTCCGCATCTGGCTGCCAGAATCAACGACCAGCAGATAGATTTCCATAAAATTCGTGCCGACTATGACCGGGCGCTAGCCAAGTATGAGCTGCTGACCGTAGAGGGCTCCGGCGGAATCATTTGCCCGATGCGCTGGGATGACAAGCACCATGTTATAATCGACGATATGGTCTGCCAGCTGAAGCTTGGCGCTATCGTTATTGCCGATGCAGGACTGGGAACCATCAACAGTGCTGTCCTTACTCTGGAGCATCTTTATCTGCGTCATATTCCCTGCAAGGGTGTCATCCTGAATAACTGGCATCCGGGCAATATGATGGAGGAAGACAACCGCCGAATGATAGAGGAGATAACCGGGGTAAAGGTCATTGCCACGGTAGAGCAGGGAGCCGCGGAGCTGGATATTGATGCAGAGTTCCTGGCATCACTTTACGAATAATACATTTTCTGTAGGGAGAGATAGACATGATGAAATTTGATGAGCGCTGGGAAGAGCGGGATTTGGCTCATATCTGGCATCCCTGTTCCCAGATGAAAGACTACGAGACTCTGCCGCCGATGGTCATCGACCGTGCAAAGGGCGTATGGCTCTACGATGTTCACGGCAACAAGTATTTGGACATCGTCGGCTCCTGGTGGTGCAACCTGCTGGGTCACTGCAATCCCACCATCAACGAGTTCGTTAAGAAGCAGATAGACAAGCTGGAGCATGTCATCTTCGCCAACTTCTCACATGAGTCGGCTATTCGTCTTACGGAAGAGCTGCTGCAGATAGTACCTCCGGGACTTACGAAGTTCCATTACAACGACAATGGCTCGGCTGCAGTCGAGTGCGCTCTGAAAATTTCCTTCCAGTATATGTATCAGACCGGCCGCAGCGAGAAGAAGCGCTTCATGTGCCTCACCGAGAGCTATCACGGTGAGACCATCGGTGCACTCTCCGTCGGCAGCATGGATCTCTTCGCCAAGATGTATCAGCCTATGATGATGGACAATATCCATGTGGAGGCTCCGGACTGCTATCGCTGTCCCTACGGCTGCAATCGTGACACTTGCGACTGCCCTTGCTTCGAGCACGCCGAGAAATGCTTTGCCGAGCATGCCCATGAGACTGCGGCCATGATAGTCGAGCCGCTGCTTCAGGGCTGCGCCGGTATGCGCATCTATCCGACGAAGTACCTGCAGAAGCTTCGCAAGCTCTGCGATGAATACGATGTGCTGCTCATTGCCGACGAAATTGCTACCGGCTTCGGACGCACCGGCGAGATGTTTGCCTGCGGCAAGGCCGGAATTACTCCGGATATCATGTGCATATCCAAGGGCCTCACCGGCGGCTATCTCCCCATGTCTGTAATGGTCACTACGGATAAGATTTACGATGCCTTCTATGCAGACTACAACGAGCACAAGGCTTTCATGCACAGCCATACCTACGCCGGCAATCCGCTGGGCTGCGCTACGGCGCTGGCTGTTCAGCATATTTTCCGCACGCAGCCGATATTCACCAATATGTCAGTGAATGCCAAGTGGCTTACCGCTCGTCTGAACAATGCACTGGGAGATCATCCCAATGTAGGCGAGATTCGTCACATCGGACTCATTCATGCCATCGAGCTGGTAGCCGACAAAGCCAATAAGACTCCTTTCGACAGCAAGAAGCGTCTGGGCTATGAGATATACAAGTACGGTCTGAAGCGAGGTATCGTCCTGCGTCCGCTGGGTGATATCATCTACTTCAACCCGGCTCTCAATATCACACAGCTGGAGCTCGACGAAGCTGTGAAGCTGGCAGTAGAATCTATTGAGGCAATTCTGCCGAGAAAATAAAAGACTGGTTATTAAAAACCAACGGTAAGCGTCTTTGTTTACCGTTGGTTTTTCGTATTTTTCCTTGTCTGATTGATTGATTTGTGGTATTGTAATGAAATGAGTATAAACTATTTATGGAACCATTATTGGATAGAGGGGGCAGAAAGAGCAGATGACGTGTGAAGCGCTGGTAGCTCCGCTGACAGCGGTGCTCTTTGCCGCCGGAGAACCTCAGACAGTGGAAAGACTGGCCGGCATATTTGACTGCGGACAGGACATGATGGAGGCAGCTCTTGTTCGGCTCGAGCGGAAGCTGGAGTCGGAGAACAGCGGAATCATACTCCAGTCTTTGGCCGGCGGCTATCGTCTGGCCACTCGGCCGGAGTACTATCCCTATGTTGAAAAGCTCAATCAGCTAAAGCCGAAGAAATTGTCGGCGGCGCTGATGGAGACACTGGCAATTATCGCCTTCCGCCAGCCGGTGACCAGACAAGAGATAGAGGCGATTCGCGGTGTCAGTGCCGACAGTGCGGTAGGACGCCTGTTGGAAATGGAACTGATAAAGGAAGCGGGACGAAAGGACGTCATCGGACATCCTATCCTGTATCGGACGACGGAGAATTTTCTGGCCTCATTTGGGCTGGAGGATTTGTCCGGTCTGCCGGAGCTGCCTGAGCTGCAGCTGCCGGAGCAGGATGATGATTTCGTTCAGCTCAGCCTTTTGAATGAGGAATCAAATAATTAAGTTAGGAGTTGTATTTATGGCAGAGAAAAAGTATGTAATGGCGCTTGATGCCGGTACCACAAGCAATCGTGCTATTATCTTCGATGAAGAATCCCGTATCGTCAGCGTGGCTCAGCGAGAGTTCACTCAGATATTCCCGCAGCCGGGTTGGGTAGAGCATGATGCCGAAGAAATCTGGGGCACTATGAGCACCGTTATGAAAGAAGCTCTGAGCCAGTCTGGACTCAGCCCCGCTGAGATTTCCGCCATCGGTATTACCAACCAGCGTGAAACGACCGTAGTATGGGAGAAGGCTACCGGTCGTCCCGTCTACAATGCCATCGTCTGGCAGTCCCGCCAGACCGCCGGTATCTGCGAGGAGCTGAAGGCAAAAGGTCTCAGCGAAGAATTCCACGCAAAGACCGGTCTCGTCATCGACGCATACTTCTCCGGTACGAAGGTAAAATGGATTCTTGACAATGTAGAGGGAGCTCGTGAAAAAGCTGAGAAGGGTGAGCTGCTATTCGGTACTATTGATACTTGGCTCATCTACAAGCTTACCGGCGGTGCCGTTCATGTTACCGATTATTCTAATGCCTCCCGTACCCTCATGTACAATATAAAGGAACTGAAGTGGGATGAGAAGCTTCTGGAATACCTTACCGTTCCGGCATCCATGCTGCCGGAGGTAAAACCATCCAGTGAAGTATACGGTCAGACCATTCCTGCTGTCCTTGGCGGTTCCATCAAGATTGCCGGTGCTGCCGGCGACCAGCAGGCTGCTCTCTTCGGTCAGAACTGCTTTGAGCCCGGTGACGCCAAGAATACCTACGGTACCGGTTGCTTCATGCTCATGAACACCGGCAAGGATATATTTGAGTCCAAGAACGGTCTCGTTACCACCATCGCCTGGGGCGTTGACGGCAAGGTCGAGTATGCTCTCGAAGGCTCCATCTTCGTAGCTGGCTCCGCTATTCAGTGGCTCCGCGACGGCCTTGATGTCATCGACGCTGCTTCCGATTCTGAGTGGGTGGCAAAGCATGTAAAGGACAACGGCGGCGTATATCTCGTTCCCGCCTTCGTCGGTCTCGGTGCTCCCTACTGGGATATGAATGCCCGCGGTATGCTCATCGGTATTACCCGCGGCACGACTAAGGCGCATGTAGTCCGTGCTACGCTTGAGTCCATGTGCTATCAGACTATGGATGTCCTGAAGGCTATGGAAGCCGACTCCAATATCACTCTTCACTCTCTGCGCGTAGACGGAGGTGCCTGTGCCAATAACCTCCTTATGCAGTTCCAGGCCGATGTGCTGGGTGTTCCTGTAGACCGTCCGCAGGTAATCGAGACTACTGCTCTCGGTGCCGCATATCTCGCCGGTCTGGCAGTAGGCGTCTGGAACAGCAAGGAAGAACTGAAGAGCAGCTGGAAGCTGGACACCCGCTTTGAGGTGAAGATGCCGGCTGATGAGGCGGCAAAGCTCTACAAGGGCTGGAACAAGGCTGTTAAGCACTCCATGCACTGGCTGGATGACGAAGAATAATAACAAAGGAGAAAACTAATGGATAATCTGCTTGGCGAATTCGTCGGTACGACTGTGCTGCTGGCCTTTGGCTGCGGCGTAAATGCTGACCTTTCTTTGAAAAAGTGCTATGCAAACGGCGGCGGCTGGATATGCACCGCTTGGGGCTGGGGGCTGGCCGTCCTTCTGGGCGTCTTTACCGCGGTTGCTCTCGGTGCGCCGGAAGCCGACCTTAATCCCTCCGTTACTTTGGCCAAGACTCTGGCCGGTGTCTACACCGTGCCTCAGTGCCTTGCTACTATGGCGGCCGAATTGGCCGGCGGTGTTGCCGGTGCCACTATTGTTTGGCTGGCCTATCTCCCCCACTGGGAAGAGACTGAGGATAAGGGAACGAAGCTCGGTGTATTTGCCACCGGCCCGGCTATCAACAAGCCGGTCTGCAACTTCATTTCCGAGGCTATTGCCACCTTCTTCCTCATGTTCCTCATTTGGATGGTTTTCTCCAAGGCGAATGGCCCGCTGCCGGCAGGTTTCGGTCCTTACTGCGTTGCTCTCATCATCGTAGCTATTGGTCTCTCCTTTGGCGGCACCACCGGCTACTCTATGAACATGGCTCGCGATCTGGGACCTCGTATTGCTCATGCCATCCTGCCGATTGCCGGCAAGGGCGACTCCAACTGGAGCTATGCCTGGATTCCGTCTCTGGCTCCTATGGCCGGTGCAGCTGTTGCCTATGTGGCAGCAAAGGCACTTGGAGTCCTTTGAAACTAATATCTCTCCTAAGGCTCCACTTTTTGGGAGTTGTCTCCGACTCAGCAATAACAAGACCGTCGTTGGATTTTCCCGCGGCGGTCTTGTCTGTTTGATATAAGAATTTTAGAAAGAAGTTTTCCGATAACATGAAATTTTCGAGTGTCGTAAAAAGCGCAATGGCGGTAATGCTGTCCGGTGCAGTCTGTCTCGGCGGCAGCCTGTCGTCCGAGGCAGCCGATATCGCCGGACTGACTGTGAGCAGTGCAGAGAGGCCTGTCTCGTTGTCCCCGATTCTCCGCTGGGACAGATTTACAGACGCTGTCTGTTTTGAGCTGGAGCTTTTTGACGAAAGACCGGTGCAGCTGAAGAAAAACGAAAGCAGTCAGGCTGCGATATGGCACAATGAATACATATTTCAAAACGCCTGCAATGTTCCCCTGTACAAGATCGTGGGGGAGGATTTTTCCGGCCGTCTCTGGTGGCGGGTAAGACCGCTGAATTTTGACCATGAGCCAATCGGCGAATTCAGCAGCCCGGCGGAAATATTCGTCAGCGACCGGGAAGGTCGGGTGAATGCACCCACGCCAAAAGGAGAGGACGCACCAAAACTCTTATATCCGGTGTATAGCTGGGTAGGACAGCACGATGCGGACAAGTACAAGGTGGAAATATACTCAGGCAATCCGGCAAGGTCGGAGAGCGCAGTCCTGCTGGGGACGCTTGACGCAGCTTTCTCGGAGAAGTACGACGACGTACCGCGGCAGGACAGTCCTGAGGTATACTGGCGGGTACATGCCTACGATAAGGAAGGCAATTCCCTCGGCCAATGGTCAGTCCCAAAGAGACTGAAAAGACTGCAGGGAAGACAGTATATCGCAGTGTACGGCGACAGTATCAGTCACGGCGGCGGTCGTATGTCATACGGTCCGGATATACCGGAATACAGTTACCTGACCTATCTGAATTTCCGGGCAGGCAATTTGGCCTGCAGCGGCTGGACTACTGCGGACATGGTGGCGAATTTCCGGTCGGATGTACTGCCGTATAAACCCCGGTACTTGATTGTCCTCGGCGGTTCGAATGATTTGCGCGTAGAATGGGGCGAACCATCCGAGACGATAGACAATATACGTCAGCTGGCCGAGCTGTGCGTTGACAGCGGGATACGGCCTGTCTTCCTGACGCTGCCGCCTATCAATCCGCAACAGATAGCCAGAGCCTTCGGGGATAAGAGCGCCGCTGACTGGCGTACCAAATTCGATGCGGTAAATGAATACATCCGGACATTGCCGCACATAGATGTGGCAGCTCCCTTCGAGAAGATGTCCGAAGGAAGGGAAATGCCTGCAGAGCTGGCCGTAGACGGTCTTCACGGCGATGTGAAGGCGAAGCAGATAATGGCGGCATCCATTAATAGAAACTGGGCAGCGGCAAAGAAATCTGCCGACCTGTGGTACAAAGCAAAAATTAGGGAGCGAAAACCCTAATTTTTCGTAACCGTTTAATGAAATTTTAATTTTTCTTTGCTATACTAAAATTGGGTTAATACAGATAAATCATTGATAAAAATTTCATTGATAAAGAGGTCGTTAAAATGTACCAGGAGTTTGTCGAGAGAGCCCGCGCAAAGATAGAAGAACTGAAGCAGAAATACAACGGACTTGATAGACGAGGGAAATGTATCGCCGTTGGTGTTGGCTGTCTTGTTTGCTGTGTCATCATGTATGTATGGTTCGGCATTAAGGCAGATAAGGGAACTCGACCCAAGCAGCGAGGCGGTGCACCGCTGGTGGCAATCTATAAGGCTGACCGACAGGACATGAACCGTCGGGTGACTCTCGCCGGCCAGACTGTATCGGATGCCAGTATCGACCTGATTCCAAAGTATGACGGACGCATCAGCGAGGTGCGGGCAGATTTGGGCTCGGTGGTGAAGAAGGGCGATATCCTCATGGTGCAGGATACGGAAAACCTTGACATCTCCATAAAGCAGAATACAGCTTCCACCAAACAGGCAGAGGCTGTGGCTATCGAAGCAGAGGCTACCTACAATGCCACATATATAAAAGCGGAGGCAGATTTTAAGGTGGAGTCCAGCCGCTATGAAAGAAATCTCCACCTGTACGAAATCGGAGCAATCTCCCGAGACCAGCTTGACCAACTGCAGCAAAAGTATCTCGTCAGCAAAGCAGCCTTTGACCTGCTTGCAAATCAGAGTTCCGAAGGTTTTGCTTCTGCCGCAATCGAGGCAAAGCGTCAGGCTGCGCTGAAGGAAGCCTACGGAACGGAGGCCCTGAGGAAGCAGCGGGACGACCTCATCATGCGTGCGCCCCGCGATGGTGTCATCGCCTATCGAAATGCCGAAGTAGGCGGCATGGCCAAGAGCAATCAGAAAGCATTTACGCTAGTGGATAACAGTCATATGTATGTAGACTGCTCTCTGTCCGAAATGGATGCGGCTGTTTTAGAGCCGGGCATTAAGCTGGATGTAAAGGTTGAGTCAAGGGGTATCAGTCTGCCGGGCAAGCTGATTTTCGTCAGCCCGGCAATGGAAGATGGCGCCCGCACCTACAAAGCCCGTATCGAGCTGGACAAGGGAGCCGAATGGGAAAAGACAAAGCTTCGAGCCGGACTCTTTGCCAGAGCCTATGCAAACATCGTTCAGCGTAAGAAGGCAATATTTGTCCCCAAGGAAGCAGTTATAAAGAGAAACGGAAAGACCAGTATCTTCATTGTCCATGATGACCTGACTGTAGAGCGACGCAGCGTCCGGGTCGGTCTCATCAACGACCAGATGGAAGAAATTCTTGAGGGTGTCAACGAAGGCGAGACTGTAGCCGTCACCAATCAGGACAAGCTGGCCGACGGTGTAAAAATCAAGGTGGATGAGGACTACCATGACCCCAGCCACGGAGAGCAGGGGAATAAATCATGAACCTGACTCGCTATTCTATCAAGAGACCAATCGGCATATCCATGATAGTTTCCTTCTTCGTGGTGCTTGGTCTTTACAGCTACTACCTCATCGGTGTCGAGCTGCTGCCGGCATTGAATACGCCCTTCGTATCCATCTCGGTAAAATATCCCGGAGCAAATGCGGAATCCATTGAGCAACAGGTCATAAAACCAATCGAGGATGCCCTGTCGGCGGTATCGGATGTAAAGAAAATGACATCAATCGCCAGCTATGAGCGAGCCCGCATCATGCTGGAGCTGGAGTTCTATGCCAATGCCGACTCTGCGGCCATCGATGCGACGAAAAAGGTAAACGCTATCCGAGGACAGCTGCCTGACGAGGTAGAAGAGCCGGTCGTCATCAAGCGAGACTTGAACGCCACGCCGATAGTCGAGCTGGCGGTCACCTCCGACAGGCCGCTGGCGGATATATATTCTAAGACGGACAATACCTTTCAGGATATCATTCAGCAGGCCTCGGGCGTATCCGAGATAGAGCTGTATGGCGGCCGTGATAAGGAAATTGCCATTGAGGTAGACAAGGACAAGATGGCAGCCTACAAGCTCACAATGGCTGACATCGTCACCGCCCTGAAGAATGAAAATCAGCTGCTTCCCTCCGGCAGTATCTACACCGATAAGAAGCAGGCGGATGTCCGTGTCATTGCCCAGTATCTGAAGGCAAAGGACATTGAGGACATCATCGTAAAGAACAGCGACGGCATAAGGATTCCCTTTACCGCCTTTGCCACCGCCACGGAGAAGGAAGCCCGCGTTGCCCGCTATGCCCGCTTCAATGGGCAGGATACAGTCGCTCTCCGCATCTACAAAAATAGTGATGCCAACATTGTAGAGACGGCCAACAACATCGTAAAGCAGGTTGAAAAGCTCCGCCGTGAGTACAAGGACTACAACTTTACCATCATCCGAAATGATGCGGATTATGTAAACCGCTCTCTGCACAGTACCATCGGAACGCTTATAGAGGGTCTTATCACTACCGGTCTTACCCTCTTCGTATTCCTCAGAGGATGGCAGTCCACGGCGGCGGTCATGATAGCCATACCGACCTCCCTTATATCCACCTTCCTCATCATGTACATGGCGGGATTCACCTTCAATATGATGTCCCTCATGGGCATGACCCTCTGTATCGGTATTCTCGTCGATGACTCCATCGTAGTACTGGAGAACATCATCCGTCACATGGAGCTGGGCGAGGCACCGGATGTGGCAGCAGAAAACGGTCGTAACGAAATTGGTATGGCGGCTATCGCTATCACCCTCTGCGACGCGGCTGTATTCATGCCTATCGCCTTCATGAACTCTATGACCGGTCAGTTCTTCCGGCAGTTCGGTCTGACCATCGTCTTTGCCGGTATGTTCTCCCTGTTCATTTCCTTTACGCTGACACCGATGCTGGCCTCACAGTTCTTCAAGAATGGTTACCATGTAGCCCGGCGAAAGCTCTGGGATAGGATGGACGCTATCGAGAACTGGGCGGTAGAGACCTACGACGGCATCGTCCGCTACAGTCTCGCCAATCCGGCGAAGATTCTCTGGCCGAGTCTTGCTCTGTTCATCGTATCTATAGCCTTCATCCCCCTTCGTCTTGTGGGCTCCGAGTATATGCCGCAGACCGACGAAGGCGGTTTTCAGGTCATCGTCCAGCTGCCGGTTTCTTCCACGGCTGATGAGACCAACAAGGTAATGAAGAAGCTGGAAAAATATGTCGGCGATATTCCCGATGTCCAGTACTACCTGTCAAATGCCGGCGGGCGCAACTCCTACGAAGGTCGTATGCGCGTCCAGCTTTACAAGCGGGCTGACCGTGACCACTCCATATGGCAGGTGACAAACGGCCTCCGTGCCTATGCGCAGGAAATACCAAATGCGGTCATTCGAGTCATGGAGGACCAGTCCTCTATCTCCGGTGTCAGCAGCGGCGGCGGTGTTGGCTCTGTCGGCGGTATGATGCAGATGGAGCTACGCGGCAACGACTTTGAAAAGCTCATTGCCGCCTCCGATACAGTCATGAAGATACTAAAGGAGGATGTGAAGGGCACCACCGATGTGAACTCATCCTACATTGAGGGCGTACCGGAGTTGCAGATTACGGTAGACCGTCAGAAGATGAAGCTCTTCGGTGTCACCCTGCTGGATATTCAGAATGCGGTGAAGTCCTCTATCTCCGGTCGAGATGCCGGTGACTTGGCCAATGACCCGCTGAACGATGGTCAGGATACCGATATCGAGGTCAGGTTCCGTGACTCCGACGGCTACGGCATGACGGATATTGCCAATATCCCCATCAATGCCGGCGGCAGGATAGTCTTCCTCAGCGATGTAGCGAAGATAGAAAATGGCACCGGCCCGGTCATGATTCGCCGCGTCGATAAGCAGCGCTCTATCATTATCGGCTGCAACCTTGTTGGTCGTCCGCTTAACGATGTGGTTCAGGACACTAAGGCTGCCATCAGTAAAATGAAGCTGGGGGAGGGTATAACCTACCGCTTCCGTGGTGCGGCGACTCAGATGAACGACACCTTCAAGGAACTGCTCATGGCTCTGCTGTTGGCACTTGTCCTCATCTATATGCTCTTGGCCGTACTTTATGAGTCGATTATTACACCATTTATCCGTATGTTCTCACTGCCGCTGGGTATCATCGGCGCTATCCTGCTGCTTTTCCTGACCCACAATACCGTGAACCTCTATTCACTTATCGGTATACTGGTCATGGATGGTATCGTAGCGAAGAACGGTACGCTCCTGCTTGACTATACGCTCACTCTTATGGAAGAGAAGGGCATGAGTGCCTACGATGCCATCATCGAGGCCGGCCGCGTCCGGCTGAAGCCGATATTTATGACTACCATCACCATGATGATAGGCATGATGCCGACGGCCTTCGCCATGACCGAGGGCGCTGAGACCCGCTCGTCTATGGCTTGGGTAATCATCGGCGGCCTGCTGACATCTACAGTATTTACGCTGGTGGTTGTACCGATTATATTCCTGTTCTTTGAGAACAATCCGCCGAGAACCTGGTGGTCGCTGCTGAAAAAAGGAGCCGGTGAACTCCGACAGAAAATAGGCAGCAGATTCGCCCCGGCTTCATAAAACAAAAAGGGAGAGATATACCATGAGTAAGAAAATCGTATTGATTGATGCCAGCCCACGCACAGGCGGCAACTCCGAAGTCATCGTAGACATTCTGAGCAAGGAGCTGGCTGATTGCGGCATCACCGTTTTCAAGCTGAGAGAAAAGACCTGTAATCCCTGTCTTGCCTGCAATGAGTGCTTTGACAGCGGCAAGATATCATGCAGTCAGAACGACGACATGGCAAAGCTCCTGCCGAAGCTGGAAGAAGCCGACGGTATCGTCCTCACCGGTCCTATTTACTTCGGCTCGATAAGTGCTCAGTCAAAGACGGTCATTGATCGTTTCTATGCATTTTTCAATCCGGCAAAGGGCGGCATGACCAAGACGACGAAATTTGGTAAGAAGGCGGCTATGCTCTTCTGCTGCGGTGCCGGCCCGGTGGAAAAGTACAAGGAGCAGCTGTCCTACCTCATCAGCGGCTTTGCTGTGCTGGGTGCCAATACGCTGAAGAACGAAGTTTTCGGCGGTCTCATGGCTCCCGGGGCTATCAAGGAACGCCCCGATTACATCGCCAAGGTAAAGGAAATTGCCGACTGGCTGAAGGCATAAATTAAAAAAGAGGAACCGTAAATGGCAATCGAAAAAGTAAGAGAATATTTCCGCGGCTTCGGGATGGAGGAGCGAATCATAGAGTTTGAGGTGTCCTCGGAGACGGTTGAGCTGGCTGCGATAGCTGCCGGCTGTGAGCCGAAGCGAATCGCAAAGACGATGGCCTTCATGGTAGGGGAGCAGCCTATCCTCGTGGTTATGGCCGGCGATGCCCGCATATCAAACCCGAAGTTCAAGGCAGAGTTCAGCACGAAGCCGAAGATGATTGCTCCGCCGGAGCTGCCGGTATTGATAGGTCACGAAATGGGCGGCGTATGTCCCTTCGGAATAAATGATGGCGTAAAGGTCTATCTCGATGAATCCCTGCGGAGATTTGAGACCGTGTTCCCGGCAGCCGGCAGCGGCAATAGCGCTATCGAGCTGAACCTGGAGGAACTGGAGAAATACTCCAACAGTACCAAGTGGGTTGATATCGGAAAAGATTGGGAATAAAAAAGACTCGGGAGTTTTCTCCCGAGACTTTTTTATATCTCTGCCTGTGTGAGTTTTTTGATTCGTTCTTTGGACCAATCTTCATTTGTCCAATAAAAGTACATATCCTTTCGCTTTTTGAATATGCGAAAAGGCATTTCGGTGTTGTCATAAATGTGGCAGATATCACATGCTTTTAGCAATCGTGGAATAAGAGCCAAGGCTTTGTGATAACGAGAGACTATCTTGTCAACGGGGACGTCGTGTCCTCCAGCAGCGACTCTTGTCATCACGCGGGCAATATTAACAGAAGGGTTATCTGTTAATACATAAATGCAGCGAATGAAGTATCCCTGAGACTTTGCATACTCGATTAATTCAAGATTTCTTGTCGTTGAAAGAACGGTCTCGAAGGTGAAGCCAATACCTTTGGATATTGCTTCATAGCGTAGCTTTCCGGCAATCTCTGCTGCCTCAAGGTTAGTGCAAAGGATAGTGCGCTTTATGTCGTCGGCGTTAATGTACGGCTCGATGACTTTTGCCATTTTTGTGATAGTACTTTTTCCGCTGCCATTAGGCCCGGCAAAAACTATCAATTCAGGTTTCCGCAACATACTCAACTCTCCCATTGGGATACTTTATATATGCTCGATGGGTACTTCTGTCAAATCCTGCAATTGGCAGGCCCTTTATTTCTTTTATTTCGTTTTCGATTCGGACTGCTTCGCAAAAACGGTGAGTCAGCTCATCATCCGAGATTCCGCACATGCAGTCGAGGGTTTCATCTTTAATCAATTCATCCATGATTATGCCCTTCCTTTCCTTATGAATGATTCTATCATAATGAATATAAAAGGGCAACAGAGGCTAAGATTCAACTCTGTGAAAATGAAGGAGTGTTCCAGCAGTATCAAGTGGGTTGATATCGGAAAAGACTGGGAATAAGTCATAAATAAGACAGCCTTGGGAGATTTCCCGGGGCTGTTTTTCGTTTGGCGGGATTACGACCCCCTTGAAATCTGGTAATATGGCATTTTATATGGTATGTTTTCATCGGATTAGTCTGCTCAAAATATCAAAATAATACAATCGGGGTGTCACTTTGCGAAATAATGTTATTTCAGAGATTTGGCGACAGAAACGCATTGTTTGCCTTTTATGCTTTTGTTTTTCTGCTGACAGAAATAAATGTAAATATCAGGGCTGGCGAACTGTGGGGCAGTTCTGCTGTCACCGGCGTTTATGCCATCGGACTTCTCTGTACCGGCAGCGGCTACCTGTCTTACACTTGGGCACAGATGAGCTTCGGCAGTGAAAGCAGCCGAAAGGCAATCCTGCTGGGGAACGGTTTGCTGGCCATGGTCAGTCAGTACCTGCTGCTTTTGGGGCCTGAGTCCATTGCCGTGTACAGCGGCTGGGTTGCTCTCTTTGCCATGGGATTTTTGGCCGCGGCCATATACTACTACACGGCCTGTGCTCTTAGCGGGATTAAAACCATGGGGCGGCTGGTCGGAGTCGGTATGTTTCTGGCGGTGCTGCTGCAGTATGCTGCGATGCATATTGGGAGCGGAAAACTTGTCACCTGCGGCGTTCTTGTTTTGGCTGGGCTGGGCATTTGTCATCTCGTTTGGCAGCCTCCCGCCGACTGGTGCTTTGAAAATCCTCTGCCCTACGAAAAAAATCCGCCCGATTGGCCGAAAACCGGCCTGCTGGCCATGGCGATGGTCGGCCTGATGACCTTCGGCTTTGGCTTCAGTGATGAATGTGTCACCGCTCTCGATGCCAGAGGGGAGCTGGATGTGGCTGCCTGGCCCCGTCTCTTTTACGGCCTTGGTCTCCTGCTGTCCGGCTGGCTGGTTGATTTGGACAAGCGACGCCATATATACGCCATCACGGCAGTAGCCTTTTCTCTTTCTCTGCTCTCTCCCGCCTTGCTGGTGCCCAAGCTGTACAACGGCAGCCTGAGTATCATGTATCTCTACAGCGGCTTCTATGTCATGTTCCTGACTACGGCCTTTCTGGAGCTGGCGCCCCGTACCTCCCGTCCGTGGCTTTGGGCAGGCATGGGCAGGATTGTCCGGTCATTTACCACTGCCGCCGTCATTGTTCCTGCCGAGCTGGTAATGGAGCATTTTGATATTCTGGGCGTTATCGGCGCTAATGTAGTTGCCGCGATGGGAGTATTTCTTCTGAGCTGGTATGCCAAAGAGGAGCAACGCAGACTGGATACAAGTCTGCTTCAGGAGCAGAGCTCTGCCCAGCTCTCCCGCCTGAGCCGGGAATCACAGGCTCAGCTGCAAAGCACCAAGGAACAGCTCCGTCAGGCGGCCAAAGAAAAAGAAACTGCGGCTCAGGAACGCCTTCGTCAGGCGCAGATGACCGCAGGGCGAGCTTTGCAGGAGCTGGAGGAAGCCAGAAGCACCTTGGAAAATCTGCAGAGCCATGTACAGGAGCTGGAGAGACAGCAAAGCAGCGCACCGGACTTAGAAGCATTTGCCAAGCTCCATGAGCTTACACCGCGGGAAAAAGATGTGCTGACCTTGATTCTCACCCGGGACGGCACCACCAAGGAGCTGGCAAAAGAACTGCTCATTTCCGAAAGAGTCTGCCAGCGATATCTGACCAGTATTTACGACAAGACGGGAAGCAATTCTAAGGTCGGGCTGATTTTGTTGTTCTACGGTGCAAAAGACGATTGAAGATTTCCGATAAAGTCATTCAAAGAGACTGCTGTTTAGTAGTCTCTTTTTTTGTTAGATTTTATGCTTTTGCTATTATGATTTCTGATTACAGCTGTTGATTTTCCTGTGAGTGCTCCTGTTGGCGGGATTACGACCCCTGTGATTAGTGGAATGTGAGTATTTCCTGTGGTATGTTAAGTTTGAACAGTTGGATTTCATTATTTGAGAATGGTGAACCCAAAATATAAACAACGGAGGTTTTAGGCATGACGAAAAGAAGAAAGAAATCCTTAACCCGGCAGATATTGCTTGGTATGATGGCGGCAGGGGTGCTTTGGAGCGGCTTTGCGATGCAGGCTGAGGCGAGTGCAGATACAAATAAATCCGTAGCATGGGCGACTGAGGGAGGTACCCAGGCCTGCAATCAAAATTCTACCGAATTCGGTGATTATACCCCCAATAACCCACCGGCAGACAAATATTTAACTGTTGGCTATGTACCTACGGGTATTAATGCTAATGCCAACGAAAATGTCTTGAATCTTGGATCAATTGAATTTGGAAGCTGTAATTTCTCTGCTTATGGTGACAATTTATATAAATTTAAAATTTATGGCGGTTATGTATCTGAAGATGCCGCTGGTGGTAATGCAAACAGCAATACTGTCAATGTCAACGACGGACGTTATAATATTTGGGAGCTTTATGGCGGCAAAAGCCATAATGGCTCTGCAGATGGCAACATAGTTAATATTAACGGCGGTAATTTTAGCGATAATAGCAAAATCTATGGCGGTCACTCTAATTCAGGCTCTGCTTCCGGTAACCAGGTAAACATTAGTAATGGTATATTTAATACCGGTATGTGCATTTATGGTGGTGCCAATGATGATGCTGGAGCAGCAAACAATAACACTGTTACCATCAGCGGTGGTACTTTTAGCGATGGCATAAATCTATATGGTGGCTTCAATTTCTCTGAAGATGGTAAAAATAACACCCTAAATCTAAAGATGAAAGACTTGTCCCTTGATGGGGTATGGGGATTCCAAAACTTGAACTTCTACATCCCTAAAACAGCACAGGCCAATGACACCATGTTAACGGTATCGGAAGGTGTTTACCTTTCCGGTGCTACAATAAAAGCCGGTGTACAGGATGGAAGCTCTTTGAAGACCGGCGATACGATTACTTTGATAAGCGCACCTACCATTGACGGCTACGAAACAATAAAGACCGGTACCCTTACAGACCCCGGCTATCTCAATTATGGCTTGGACATCAAGGCTACCGCCACCGATGTCAAGGCTACCATCGGCAGTGCCTCCGGTCTTTCTGCCGACTCCAAATCTATCGCTGAAACCCGTGCCGGTGGTATCGCTATCCTGAATGACGGCGCGACCCTGATGGCGGGTACCAGTCTCCTCAATGCCAAGGCTGCCGCACATGCGGCTAATCTTTCTGCGCAGGGTGGGGAGGGCGCGCCTAAGCCTGCCGGATTTACTCCCTTTGCGGCTGTCGGTGCCAACAATATGCGCTATGAAACCGGCTCCTATGTTGATTCCAAGGGCTGGGGTATAAATGTTGGTATGGCGCGTGAGCTCACCTATAAGAAGAGCGTGCTGACCTTTGCTCCCCTAATCGAGTATGGACGCTCCAGCTATGACAGTTATCTGAATAGCGGCACTCACGGCTCCGGCAAGCAGCAGTTCCTCGGTGTCGGTGCTGTTGTCCGTCAGGATTTTACCAAGGGCGCTTATGTGGAGGGCAGCCTCCGTGCCGGCCGTATGAAAGGTGACTACAACAGCGGTGACCTGAATGCCAGCTATGATACCGCTTCCAATTATCTCGGACTGCACTTGGGCGTGGGAAAAATCCTCAAGCTGGACAAGAAGAACAAGCTGGATATCTACGGCAAGCTGTTCTATACGAAACAGGAAAGCGATGATGTAACATTATCCACCGGTGCAGTGTACAATCTGGAATCAATCGACTCCTTCCGCACCCGTCTGGGTGCCCGCTGGACGGCAGAGCTGGCAAAGAATTCAAACCTTTATGTAGGGCTGGCCTGGGATCATGAATTTGACAGCAACGCCCGTGCTACATACAAAGGCTTCAGTACCCCGACACCCAGCATGAAGGGTGACAGCGGTCTCTTGGAGCTTGGCTGGCAGGTAAAGCCGAAGGAGACAAGCCCGCTGAGCATCAATCTGAATCTCACCGGCTGGTGCGGCAAGCAGAAGGGCGTACAGTTCGGTGCTGGCTTCGAGTGGGGCTTCTAAGAAATAAATAAGGAAATCAAAAATGGCATCACGCATTGCGTGATGCCATTTACTTCATATAAGAATTATGTAGGTTATGCCTGACCGTTGCAGCCGAGGACGCTTACAATCTTGTGCTTTACAAGCTCTTTGATGTAGGCGCGGGCGGGGGAGAGGTACTCGCGGGGGTCGAAGGCAGCGGGATGAGCGGCCTGATACTCGCGGATGCCGGCGGTCATAGCGAGGCGCAGGTCGGAGTCGATGTTGATTTTGCAGACAGCGGACTTGGCAGCCTTGCGGAGCTGATCCTCGGGGATGCCGATAGCGTCATCGAGAGCGCCGCCGTTGGCGTTGATAATCTTTACATACTTGGGGATAACGGAGGAAGCGCCGTGGAGAACGATGGGGAAGTTGGGGAGGCGCTTTTCAATCTCGGCGAGGATGTCGAAGCGAAGCTCAGGCGGTACGAGAACGCCTTCGGCGTTGCGGGTGCACTGCTCGGGCTTGAACTTGAAGGCACCGTGGCTGGTGCCGATGGCGATAGCCAGAGAGTCGACGCCGGTACGGGAGACGAATTCCTCGACTTCTTCCGGACGGGTGTAGCTGGCATCAGCGGCGCTGACATTGACATCATCCTCGATGCCGGCCAGCTTGCCCAGCTCGCCTTCGACTACGACGCCGTGAGCGTGAGCGTACTCCACGACCTGCTTGGTGAGGGCGATGTTGTCCTCGAAGGAATGCTTGGAGCCGTCAATCATAACGGAGGTGAAGCCACCGTCGATGCAGGACTTGCAGATTTCGAAGTCGGCACCGTGGTCAAGATGGAGGGCGATGGGCAGGTCGGTATCCTGAAGGGCAGCCTCCACCAGCTTTACCAGATAGGCGTGCTTGGCGTACTTGCGAGCGCCGGCGCTGACCTGCAGGATGAGGGGAGCCTTCTCCTCGGCTGCAGCTTCGGTGATGCCCTGGATTATTTCCATGTTGTTGACGTTGAAGGCGCCGATGGCGTACCCGCCTTCATAGGCTTTCTTGAACATATCGGTAGTAGTAACGAGTGGCATTGTTATACCTCCTTCAAATTATATCAATTAAGATGACTTCATTATATCACAACCATGTCAAAACCGATAGATAAAAACAAAAAACACTGAGGAAAATTTTGGAAATCTGTCTGTTGTTGAAAATATGCGAAAAATGTTGGATTTTGATATAAATTTTCAAAAAATCACCTTTACAAAATAGCAAATGGGTGGTAGTATACTCCTTGTAAAAACGCATAGCATTTTGGCAGCGTTGCCATACAGCATTCATCACATCCCAAAGCGTGGCTCTGTGGCGGAGGAGGACTGTATGGTATTTTTTATTATATGAGCAAATTTTTCAAAGGTGGTAATGGAAATGGCAGATCTTCTCTATGTGATTAAGGCAAATACCCCGAAGGAAGAAATACTGGCAGCCCTGAAGGCTCACCCGGAAATCAAGTTCGTTTCCCTGGTAGGTATCGACCTGGCCGGTAACGATACCGATGAAAAGATTCCTATCAGTCTCTTCCTGAAGGATATTGATGATTTCTATGCCGGTACTGCAGTACAGACCGATGGCTCCTCCGTTGTTCTCCCGGGCATCGCTACCCTGAACAACGCAAAGGTTGATATGCCTATCGATCCGACTGTAAACTGGTTTGTTGACTACAACTACGAGCACTGCGATGAAGAGACCGGCCTCCCGGTTGGTTCCCTCCGCATTCCGGCTTTCCTCATTCACGAGGGCAAGCGCATTGACTCCCGTGCTATCCTCATGGATACCCTTGAGTTCGTAAAGAAGAGCCTGCTTGATATGTTCCAGAAGAACCCGAAGATTTCCGGTCTTGAGCATATCGACGGCAAGGATGTAGTAGATATTCAGTTCACCAGCGCCACTGAGCTTGAGTTCTGGGTAAAGACTCCGCTGGAAGAAGCCGACATCGCCGAGATGAGTGCTTCTCAGGTCATGCAGGAGCAGTACTGGCAGCGTACCCGCGGTGCTGTTCGTACCGCCCTTGAGCAGGCTGTCATCATGCTTGATGAGTATGGCCTCGGTGCTGAGATGGGTCACAAGGAAGTCGGTGGTCTCAAGCCGCATATCGATGAAAATGGTCGCATGAACCATGTCTGCGAGCAGTGCGAAATCGACTGGCGCTTTGCCGATGCCCTGCAGGCTGCCGATAACGAGCTGCTGGTTCGTACCATGGTCAAGGAAGTCTTCCGTGAGAATGGTCTGGAAGTAAACTTCAAGGCTAAGCCGATGATTGGTCTGGCTGGTAACGGTGAGCATACCCACATCGGTATGGCTGCTGTCCTGAAGAATGGCAAGACCGTAAACCTCTTCAGCCCAACCGTCCTCAGCGAGAACTTCCTCTCCACCATCGGCTATGCAGCTATCATGGGTCTCCTGAAGAACTATGAAGTCATCAATCCGATTGTATCCGCTACCAATGACTCTCTCAACCGTCTGAAGCCCGGCTTCGAGGCTCCGGTCTGCATTGTTACCAGCCTTGGTCACAAGCCGGAGATTCCTTCCCGTAACCGTACTATCCTCGCCGGTCTTGTCCGTGACGCTAAGAACCCGTTTGCTACCCGCTTTGAGCTTCGTGCCTGCAACCCGTACACCAACACCTATCTCGTTCTGGCTGCTATCTACTCCGCTATCCTCGATGGTGTCCTGAGCACCGTTGGCAAGACCATGGATGAGATGCTGAAGGAAATCTCCAAGCAGGCCGGTGAGCAGGGCTTCTACCTTGAGAAGGATCGTGCTTACCGCTCCGAGGAGAATGTATTCGAAGACTACACCGATGAAGAGCGTAACCGCCTCTTCGGTGCTCCTCCCGCAACTGTTTGGGAGAATATGCAGGGCTTCAAAAACTATCCGGAGAAGCTGGCTGCCATCACTGCCGGCGGTGCTATCACCGAGCGCATCATTGAGTCCTTCACCGAGGGCGCACTGCTCCGCTGGAAGACTGAGCTCATCAGCCGCATCATTCCGGAGAACCGCGCTATGGTCATCAAGATGACTGAAATCAAGAGCGAGATGACCACCGACCTCGATGCCTACAACTGGACCAAGGTAAACAATCTTCGCTCCAAGCTGGCTAAGGACAGCATTGATGAGAAGTCCATCTTCACTCTCCTGACCAACGCCCTCAACAGCGGCGACTATCAGACTGCTTCCGGTCTGCAGGTAGAGATGTATGACACCATGGAAGAGCTGAAGGTTACCTATGATGCCTACAAGAAGAACATGATCTGATGTTCACCTTTTAATAAAAGTTGCCCCCATAATCACCATACCACAACCACCTTTTGCGAAAGCGCCTCGGATTTCCGAGGCGCTTTTGCTATGGGAATTACCTCTCCGCCCTTTGGGCACATCCTCTAAATGGGAGGCTTTCAAATAGGCTCCCCTTTAGGGGAGCTGGCAGCGAAGCTGTCTGAGGGGTAAAAAAATACTGCTGCATAATCATCTCGACTGTGCAGCAGTTTGTTATTTACTTCTTCAATACATCCTTCAGGGTGGCGAAGAAGATTTTGATGTCTACCGGCTTGGCGATATGAGCATTCATGCCGGCGGCAAAGGCGCGCTTTCTGTCCTCATCGAAGGCGTTTGCGGTCATGGCGATAATGGGGACATTGGCCTTCTGTGGGTCGGCCAGCTTGCGAATACTTTCGGTGGCCGTATAGCCGTCCATTACCGGCATCTGGATATCCATGAGGATGATATCGTAGTAGCCGGAAGGTGAGCTTTGGACTTTTTCCAGTGCGATACTGCCGTCTTCGGCAGTGTCAAGGGAGGCTCCCGTCTGTTCGAGGATGGCACAGGATATCTCGCGGTTGAGCTCGTTGTCCTCGACGATGAGGATTCTGATGCCGGTGAGATCATCCGTCTGGTGAGCAGCGGCAGAATAGGCCGAGGAACTATGCTCTGTAGAGTGAAGCACGGGGGCTTCTTCTTTTTCGGCTTTGAGGCGGGCGGCATCTTCCGCTCCGGCCAGAGCCATGTCGAGCGTGATTGTGATTTGCGTGCCCTTGTCCTTCTCGCTGGTGACGCTTATGTTTCCGCCCATCAGCTCTACCAGATTCTTGCAGATGGACATTCCGAGACCGGTTCCCTGTATGCCGCTGACAGTACTGGTGCGCTCGCGTTCAAAGGGATCGAAGATGTGGGGAAGGAACTCGGCGTCGATGCCGATGCCTGTATCACATATTTTGAATTCGTAGGCGGCCCGGCCATCCAAGGCAGGGGCCGGCTGGCGAATGGAAAGGCTGACGCTGCCGCCTGCCGGGGTGAACTTGATTGCATTGCCGAGGCAGTTCAGGATAATCTGATTGAGACGCAGTATATCTCCGCAGACATATTCGTCTTTTACATCGCAAGAGAATTCGAGGCGGAGGTCGTTCGCTTTGGCATCCGACAGCACGATGTTGTAGAGGTCGTCTGTAACGGTGGGAAGGGAGAGAGGCTTTTCGTTGATGTGTACCTTGCCGCTTTCGATGCGGCTCATGTCCAGAACGTCGTTGATGAGCGACAGAAGATGGGCACTGGAAGTTTTTATTTTCTTCAAATGCTCAAGGGAGAGCTCGCGGTCGTTGTTGTGCTCTATGGCCAGGTCGGTGAAGCCGATGATAGCATTCATTGGTGTACGGATATCATGGCTCATGTTATTGAGGAAGTTTGTCTTGGCGTTGCTGGCATTCTCAGCCTGCTCCAGTGCGCGTCGCAACTCCTCACTGAGGGCGGCCTGCTTCTTCCTCTCCATATGAGAAAAGAAAGCCGAAGCGGACAGTATACAGAGAAGAGCAATCGCAGAGATGAATGCTACCGGATAGCGGGTTACGAGGGACATTATGGTGATGGGCGGTTGCTTGCGGTTTATTGTTATGAGTGACCGCATTGTGTTATCGGTGACAGAAGCGGCAAAGCGATTGAGAATGGCATAGAATTCCGGGTCGACACCCTGCCGTACTGCAATGCGAAAGCTGGAGAAGTTGCCGCGGATAGGGGCGTATTCCAGAATGCCCTGAGTATCTCTGGCTACGTAGTCGGCGGCGGTGTAGGTATACATATAGCAGCAATCGGCGAGCCCGTCTTTGACGGCCTGCACACAGGCGTCCACTGAGTCATAGGAGATAAGGGTACTGTCGCCGTATAGATCCTTATAGACCGGGTTCATGTTCAGTGCGCCGCGCTTTATGGCTACGGTCTGGTTAGATGTGGAATTTTTGCGGCGTATTACCGAGAAATTTCCACGATAGTATGCCTTGGTAGAATTGTACCCCTTGCTCTCTGCGGAATACATGGTGTTTGGGCTGTC
>JAZLHS010000104.1:0-2134 GCA_045616885.1 Selenomonadaceae bacterium
CTCTCGTCTGCCTGGCTGGCTTTATGCGTCTGCTGACCGCTGACTTTATCCGGGCTTACGAGGGTCGGATTCTGAATATTCATCCGGCTCTGCTGCCCTCCTTCAAGGGAGCGCATGCCCACCGTGATGCTATCGCTTACGGTGCGAAGGTATCCGGCTGCACCATCCACTTCGTTGTCGAGGACATGGATGCCGGCCCCATAATTCTTCAGGCAGCAGTCCCGGTCGAAGAAGGGGACGACGAAGATAGTCTGGGCGCTAGGGTTCTGGTGCAGGAGCACAAGCTGCATCCGCAGGCTATAGAGCTGTTCCTGGCTGGAAAGCTGACCATCGATGGCCGCTGCGTCAGAATTGCGAAATAATTAATTGCGAAGCTGTTTTACTTTAAGATAAATCTGCCGTGGCAGAGCAGGAGCAGGTTTCCGTCAGGCTCAGTCAGGCGGCGAGATAAACAAAATCTGAAAAAGGCAGGGATGAACATGAAAATCAAACGAGCTCTTATCAGCGTTTCCGACAAGACCGGTGTAGTGGAATTCGCCAAGAAACTCCACGCGGCAGGAATTGAGATCGTTTCCACCGGCGGTACCATGCGTGCCCTCAAGGAAGCAGGTATCCCAGTAATGTATGTCAGTGATGTCACCGGCTTCCCGGAAATCATGGATGGTCGCGTAAAGACTCTGAATCCCTATATTCACGGCGGCATTCTGGCTGTCCGTGACAATCCCGCTCATGTAGCGGCAATGAAGGAGCATAACATTACCGGTATTGATCTGGTAGTCGTAAACCTCTATCCCTTCAAAGAGACCATTGCCAAGCCGGATGTTACTCTTTCCGATGCTATCGAGAATATCGACATCGGCGGCCCGGCAATGATTCGCGCTGCCGCTAAGAACTTCCGCTTCGTTACGGTCGTCACCAACCCGAAGCGATATGATGAAGTTGCCAATGCTATTCTGGCTGACGGTGTTACCAGCGGTCTGCTCCGTATGACTCTGGCTCAGGAGGCATTCGCTCATACCGCAGACTATGACAACGCTATTCAGGCATATCTGGCCGGACAGGTTGAGAAATAAGGAGAAGCAATGAATATTCTGTTGATAGGCAGCGGCGGCCGTGAGCACGCGCTGGCTCTGAAGCTTACTGCCAGTCCGCTCTGCGACAAGCTGTATGCACTGCCGGGCAATCCCGGTATCGGCGAGATCGCCGAAAATATTGAGGGTATTTCCATTACTGATGGAGAAGCTATCCTGAAGCTGGCCAAGGAAAAGGAAATCGGGCTCGTAGTCGTCGGCCCGGAGCTTCCGCTTACCGAGGGCGTAGCTGATGTGCTGACTGCCGGCGGCGTAAAGGTCTTCGGACCTTCCAAGGCGGCGGCTGAGCTGGAGGGCTCCAAGGTCTTTGCCAAGAAGATTATGAGCCGCTACAACATTCCTACTGCCCGCTGTGAAGTGTTCAACGATGCCTCCCGCGCCCGCGTCTACGTTCGTCAGATGGGTGCGCCCATTGTAGTAAAGGCGGATGGTCTGGCTGCCGGTAAAGGCGTTGTAGTCGCGCAGACTGTTGATGAGGCGCTGGACGCCATCACCTCTATGCTGGAGGACAAGACCTTCGGCGAGGCTGGCGCGCGGGTCGTTATGGAGGAGTTCCTTGAGGGTGAAGAGGCCAGCGTGCTGGCTTTCACCGACGGTGAGACCATTAAGGCGATGATTCCTTCACAGGATCACAAGTGCATTTATGATGGTGATAAAGGCCCCAATACCGGCGGTATGGGCACATATGCTCCGGCTCCCGTGGTCGCTCCGGAGGTAATGGAGCAGGTACAGCGCGAAGTGCTGGATCCCATGATTGCCGGCATGAAGAAAGAGGGCAAGCCGTATGTCGGCTGCCTCTATGCGGGTCTCATGATTACGAAGAACGGCCCCAAGGTCATTGAATTCAACTGCCGTTTCGGCGATCCGGAGACCCAGGTTGTACTGCCGCTTCTGGATAGCGACCTGGTAGAGGTAATGCTGGCCTGTGTCGACGGCAAGCTGGCCGAGACGGAAGTGAAGTGGTCTTCTGATGCCGCAGTCTGCGTCGTCATGGCAGCAAAGGGCTATCCCGGCAGCTACAACAAGGGCGATGCTATCACCGG
>JAZLHS010000105.1:0-3392 GCA_045616885.1 Selenomonadaceae bacterium
CCTGATGAAATTCCTGAAAAGCGCAAAAGCGGAAATGATTCGCAATGAGGCATCCTCCATTATTCAGAAAGAGATAAACAAGAAAAGAAATGAGTTGGCTAACGGAAGAAAGGCCGGTTCCATGACACTCAGAGACCAGAAGGTCTGCAATAAGCTCATACAGGCTTTGGAGAAGGAACTGTCCGACCTGGCCAAGGAAGCACCGAAGGACGGAGCAGAAAGCTTTGACGTACTGAAGAAGGATTTCGACTCACACACGAAACTACTGAAGAGCATGGCCGAAAGGACCGAAAAGAGAATGACGAATGCCTTCAAATTCTGCGAAGATGCATTCGGAGACGGTCAGGAAATGCTCATTCTGGTTACAGAACTGACAATCAGCCAGGACTGCTCGCGTTTCATAAGCCGATACGGCTGCGAAGAATATTTTAAACACAATAAGGAACTTCTGTTCTATGAACGGCAGAAAGAAATCATTAGCGAAATAGAGAAACTGGAACTGGATTGATACAGGCTGACCTTGCATAATCAGAGACTGAAGGAAGAACATCATGAGCGATTTTGAAATAGAAAACGGAGTATTGATAGAATATAACGGTCCCGGCGGAGATGTTGTAATCCCGGAGGGCGTCACGAGCATCGGGAACAGAGCTTTTGACTGGTGCCACAGTTTGACGAGCGTGGCCATTCCGGAAGGCGTGACGAGCATCGGAGACAGCGCTTTTGACTGGTGCAACAGTCTGACGAGCGTGGTCATTCCGGAGGGTGTGACGAGCATTGGGAAATGGGCATTTTCCGATTGCAGCAGTCTGACGAGCGTAGTAATCCCGGAAAGTGTGACGAACATCGGATTTGGGGCTTTTTCGGGCTGTACTTTGAAAAGCGTGGAGAATCCCAAAGCAAGTGCATCGGAATTTTTCATTATACAAGACGGAACACTTGAAAAGTATACCGGTGCCGGCGGGGATGTTATTATTCCAGAAGGGGTGACGAGCATCGGGAACAGTGCATTTTATGATTGCGGCAGTCTGACGAGCGTGGCCATTCCGGAGGGTGTGACGAGCATTGGGAAATGGGCATTTTATGATTGCGGCAGTCTGACGAGCGTGGCCATTCCGGAGGGTGTGACGAGCATTGGGAAATGGGCATTTTCCGATTGCAGCAGTCTGACGAGTGTGGTGATACCGGAAGGTGTGACAAGCATCGGTGACCAGGCCTTCCAAGATTGCGGCAGCTTAAAGAGATTGGTGATTCCCAAAACCGTGAAAGAGATAGGGTTAGAGGCCTTTCGGGGATGCAAAGCCCTGGCAGATTATGGCGGGTATGTTATCGTCAACGGATTTCTCTTTGACTATGCCGGAAGCAGTAAAGAATTATCGATTCCAGAAGGTATAACGAGCATCGGAGATAGAGCATTTGAGGATTGCAGTAGTTTGATTAGCGTAGTGATTCCGTCGAGCGTGACGAGCATCGGCGCCAGAGCCTTCAAAAATTGCGATAGTCTGACGGGCGCGGTAATTCCGGAGGGTGTGACGAGCATCGGGGACGGCACCTTTTACGGCTGCAGCAGCCTGACATGTGTGGAATTCCCTTCGAGTGTGACGAATATCGGGAGAGAATCAAATGGAATCTGGAACGAACTGGAAAAAGTGTTCTGCGGATGCAATAATCTGGAGAAGCTGAGAATCAGATATAAGCGCGGTGACGGAGAAGAGAAAGTAAAGACTCTCGAAATGGTGTGCAAAAAAGGCCACTGCAACCTGAACGGGTATGGAGCACCGGGCTTCTGGAACAGATATGACATGGAGCTTATCAACAACGGTCCGGAATTCAAGTATTCTCTTCCAAAGAGAATATTCGGCATGATTGAAAGATTCAAGGATCCGGTGGAACTCAGCGACAGGAACAGAGAATTGTTTGTCGAGTTTCTCACAAAGAATGTGAAGAAAGCAATCGCTCTTGCGGAAGGACTTCCAAATCCCGGAATCATTGAGGTGCTGATTCAAAACGGAATCATCAACAGTGAAAACCAGAAGGCGATGAATAAGATTCTGGCAGCATCAGCCTGCCCGGAAATAGCGGCATTCGCGGGAACGGAGGTAAAATCAGCGGCGAAGCCGGCAAAAGCAGAGAAAACGGAACAAAGCCCTCTGGCAGCAGAATATGCGGTGAAGCTGAAAAAAATCAAAGGTGAAAAAGCAATTAAGGATATGAAGCTCCTCGGCAACGACTTGCCGAAAGTGAAGCTGCAGGACGGAACCGAAGCACCGGAGGAATTGCTGAAGTATATCCTGGCCTCCTATGGGCCGCAATATAAGGGAGAGTACGCCATTGTACCGGAAGCGGACGACGCGGCAAAACTGCTTGCATATGATTCCCTGTGCGAAGCAATCAATCTGCTGAGCGAAAATCTCAACTGCCCGGCATATCCGGCGATGTTGCCGGTAATCTGCAGATTTGGGAATGTGTCGCAGATAAAGCAGCTGCTTTCCGAATGGAAAGGATGGGAAAACTGGTCAAAGTACGGAGCAAAGGGCAGAAAAGCGATGGAATACATGAAAGCCGCCCTCTGCCTGAGCGACACGCATGAAGCGGTTGTATGGCTGGATAAGAATTACGGTCTTGAACTGTATGGAAAGGTCCGCGGAATTACAGCAGCGGATGTTTATGAAGAATATCTTCTGGACTTCGGGTTCGACAAGAAAGGAAAGAAGTACTACGACCTTGGAACAACCGTCGTGGAAGTCAGCCTGAACAGTGAGCTAAAGCTTTCGCTTTACGATACCGTAAGAAAGAAGAGCATCAAGCTGATTCCGAAAAAGGACATCGATCCGGCAATCCAGAAAAAGGCGGCAGACAATCTGGCGGATATCCGAGGGAATCTGAAGCGGGCCGTCAAGGTGGAAACGGAACAGCTTTTCCAGAATTACATGGATGCGAAAAGCGTGAAAGCGGAGAAATGGAAGAAAAGCTACTTCGAAAATCCGCTTTTGAAGAACGTTGCCCGCCTGTTGGTCTGGGAACAGAACGGAAATCTGTTTACCATGGGGGATGACACCACAATTGATTCCGACGGCATCGCATACGGGCTAAGCGATGAAGATATAAGGCTTGCCCATCCGATGGAAATGAAGCAGGAAGAAATCGAGGCATGGCAGAAATACTTTACGGGAAAAGGCTTGAAGCAGCCGTTCGCACAGGTCTGGGAATCGGTTTATTCCGAGAGTGAAATATCTGAGGACAGATACCGTGACTGCCCGATTTATTCCCATTTTCTGAAGAACCAGTCAAAGCGGGGAATCCATTTTGAATGGTGGGAAAATGAGTATGCGACCAATGAGTATTTTGAGATTGACGGTTTTGATGTCAAAGCGGAAGGTGCGCAAGATGAC
>JAZLHS010000106.1:0-1715 GCA_045616885.1 Selenomonadaceae bacterium
ATTAAGTTATTACTCCTCAGGCTCAGCCACCGGCGCAGCATCACAATCCGCCAATACCTTCACATAGAGTTTATGAGAATGAGGCCCATTGAAATCGGCGAAGAGAATAGACTGATAGCTGCCAAGCAGCGGCTTGCCATCCTCTACGATGACCGTAACAGAGCTGCCAAGGAGAGACGCCTTCAGATGCGCCGCTGTATCACCGGCCACATGAAGATATCTGTCAGTCCAGGGGATAAGGTCATCCATTTTCGTCAGGAAATCCTGATTGAGATCCTCGTCATCCTTGTGATTGATGGTGATTGCCGCGGTGCTGTTTGGCACGTATACAACACAGATACCGCACTGGACATTGCTCCGCTTGATTGCCTCTTTTACCTTGTCGGTAACATCAATAATCTGCTCATGCTCTGTAGACTTTACAACGAATCTCTGCATCATTATTCCTCCCCGGGACACTCTTTGACAGGTATAGATACTCCAAATGCTATATAAACATAATAATACTTAATGATAACGTTGTCAATGTCTTGCAAATGATAATGAAAGTCGATTTTTATATGATGGTATTGACGAAAATTATAATTTTTATATGAATACTTGCTCAATGATATTTACAAAACATAATGAAGAAGTTATAATGGTCTTAACATGAAAAACCTTAAAGGAGGGTTTATTTTGAAAAAATTGTTGATGGTGTTGATGAGTTTGATGGTGGCTGCCGTCTCCCTTGTAGGCTGCGGCGGAGAGCAGGCAGCGGCTCCGGCTCCTACCGGTAAGGTCTTGAAGGTTGGTACCGAGGCCACCTACGCCCCATTCGAGTTCACCAAGGAAGGCTCCAAAGAGATAATCGGTTACGATGTTGACCTGATGAACGCTATTGGTGCCAAGCTCAATCGTAAGATAGAATTCGTATCCATGGACTTTGACAAGCTCACCGGTGCGCTTAACAGCGGTGAGATAGATGTTATCGCTGCCAACGTGTCCATCACCGAGGCTCGAAAGGTTGCCGTTGATTTTACTACCCCCTATAAGGATGGCGGTCTCATAATCGTCGTTCCCAATACCTTGAAGGAAAAGGTTACTCTTGATAGCCTCAAGGGCAAAAAGATTGCTGTTCAGCGCGGTACTATCAGTGAGGAATATGCAAAGAAGATTTCCGGAGCCAAGATTGTTTCCTACGGCACCAATGCCGAGGCTTCTCTCGCTATCCTCCGTCAGCAGGCAGATGCCTTCATCAACGATGAGGCTGTAGTCCGTTACTACATGGCCAACCAGGGCGGCGCCGAGATTGTCAAGACTTCCGGAGACATCATTGAGAAGTATCAGGCTGCCCTTGCTGTCAAGAAGGGCAATGCGCTTAAGAACGACCTCAATAAAGCTATGGACGAGCTGAAGAAAGACGGCACCATGGCAAAGATTAACGTTAAGTGGTTCGGTGAGACCCAGAAGAAGTAAAATATGAGATTAAAGGGGACTATTGCCGTAGGCTGACGAATTGTATCAAGTCCGCCCTTTCTAAGGGCGGGGGACCGCCGCAAGGCGGTGGTGGGTTAATCAGATTCTCTAACCCTCCACCAGCTTCGCCGGTCCCCCTCCCTGAACATCAGGAAGGACTCACGCTGCGCCAATCAAGGCTCCTCTACAGTGGAGGCTCAGGGAAAGACGGCAAAAAGGGGCGTCGACTAATTTTTATTAGTGCGACAGCCCCTTTT